>JAGHTV010000198.1 GCA_018065165.1 Candidatus Sodaliphilus fimicaballi
ATTTTGCTAGAATGAATGTGTTTGAGAGCACCGATGCCGATGCTAAAGTTAAGTTCTCGACCAGCAATGTCGCCTTCATGTTTGTCCCCAACCTGGAGAAGAAGACTATGACGCTGCGCATTGTGGGCCTCAAGAGAAGCCAGGGTGACATCTCGGTTGCAGTAAGATATGACGACATCCCCTACACTCTGTTGCATGCTGGCGTTATAGTAGGCAAGGCAGTTGATACTCTCACTGCTCTCGAATCAGAGGCTACCACAGCCACCAAGCTGCCAGGCTATGACATCACCGACCTCAGTGTTGATGCCGATGTAGTAAAAAATACTTGTACCGTTGTATTCAACATGGACGGACAACGCTACGAATTATTTGGCGGTATCTTTACTTTACTCAACTAAAATAACACAAAAAGAATATCTAACTCAATAGAATGGCAGGTCGCAGCAATTACGACGAAGCACTCATTGTAGAGCAGTTACATCACCAGGACACCGTGCAAGCGGCATTTGGCAAGGTGATAGAGCACTATTCGAGCCAGTTGTACTGGCACATACGTCGCATGGTAATTGACCATGACGACGCCAACGATGTGCTCCAGAACACCTTTATCAAGGCGTGGACCAGTATCAACAACTTCCGTGGCGATGCTAAGCTCTCAACATGGCTCTACAAGATTGCAATAAACGAGTCAATCACTTTCATCAACAAGCAAAAGGCTCTCAATCACATCTCGATCGACGACGATGATTCGTTCCTCGTCAACCAACTCGAGAGCGATGAGTACTTTGACGGCGACGAGGCACAACTCAAGCTCCAAAAGGCCATCGCATCGCTGCCCGAGAAGCAACGCCTCGTGTTCAACATGCGTTACTATGACGAGATGAAATACGAGGACATGAGCGAGGTGCTGGGCACTAGCGTTGGGGCTCTCAAAGCTAGCTATCATCACGCCCTGAAAAAAATTGAAAGTTTTTTTGAAGAAAATGATTAATCCCGTTAAACCTTTTCAATTTCCATTGGTCAAACAAGTGCAATGAAACAAGAAGACTCTGAAATATTAAAAGGAATAGGTAAGGAAACTGGCTTCAAGGTGCCAGAGAATTACTTCGCTGAGTTCAACAAACGCATGATGGACTCACTGCCTCCTATCGAGATAAAAGAAGAAACAAAGAAGGTCGAGACGCCCTCAATGTGGGTGCGTGTTCGCCCTTATTTGTATGCAGCAGCTACATTTGCTGGCATATGGTGCATGATGACAGTGTTCAACAACATGAACGGCACCAGCTCTCGCCAGATGAGCGAACTTGCTGCAGGTGTTGAAAAGCAAAACAAAGACGCTCAGATAGACGAAACCACTACCGATGGCGGTGAGGTGCTCAACTATCAGGACAGCGTAATGATGAGCAACGACAAGGCTGAGGAATTGCCCAGTCAAGCCAAATAATATTGCAACACATCAAGTAATAAGCTCTTATATATAGCTAAGAATAATAGCCGTTATCACTCGGGTGATAACGGCTATGTTCTTTTTGTCGCAGGTCGTGAAGGCCTAAAGGCAGGGTGGGAGATGGTGACTCATCGATTGAACGATGGTGCGATATTTCGATAACTCGATACTTCAATAACTCGATGCTTCGATGGCTCGATAACTCGATGGCTCGATACTTCGATAACTCGATGGCTTGATAACTCGAAATATCGATTTCTCGAGAAATAAACTTTTTAACCCATTAACCCATTAACCTCTTAACCTCTTATTCCCTAATCACCACCTTGCAGGCTGTTGATGATGTGCGTGAGGTCACTACATACACGCCCATGGGCAGATATATGTAGTCGTCATTGTTAATCACATCAAGGTGCTTAACCAGTGCACCGCTCATGTTGTACACATCGACATCGGCAATGGGCTCGCTGCACTTGACAAGTACTGCTCCGGGAGCACTGATAAATGCTGCGGGCTTGTCGGCCTGAACGCCTGTGATGCCGCTGGGGTCAAGGGTGATCACGTTGCTTTCCTCGCTGGTGTAGCCCAGGCGGTAGCTCTGCACATAGTAGGTGTGAGACTCTCCATCGTGACGGTCGGTAAACTCATAGGATGTTTGTGTGGCATCGTCGGTATAGTACTCGTCGCTGTCGATGATGTTACCGCTCTTGTCATACACTGTGCGTGTAACGATGTAGTAGTCGATGGTCTCGTTGCCCACAGGCTCCCAGTTGGCCGTAAAGGTAGAGTCAGTGATATTGCTGGCAGGCAGGGCGTTTACGCCGCTCAACGTGGGTACTGGCAGACAGCGTGCGGTAAGTTCTGAACCTACGCTGCCTGTGATGCCGCCATCGCTAAGGAGTAGGCGTGCGCTGTGGTCGCCCAAAGCAGTAGGAGTGTAGGTGATGGTGAGGGGATAACCATCGGCACTGCATGCTGCCACGCGGTCGATCGACGAAACAGATGTCTTAAACATCTCGGCATTGTTTTTGTAAACTAATACCGACATGTTGCCAGTAAGGTTAGCACCCTTGACATACATCGTGAGTGTGAGACTCTTGCCCAGTGCCACCTCGCCAAAGTTGAGCTGTGTGTCCTGGGTGGGAGTGAGCAACTCGGGGTCGCCAGTCACCTCACCGCCCTCGGTAAACACCTGACCAGCCTTGTTGCCCCATATGTACTCGATGAGCTCGGGGTTGTCGATAAACGGGTTGCGGTTGTTCTGGCAGCGATACACGGCCTCGTTGCGGGCCTTCTCCTTGTCGCTCACGGGATCTTGACGAGCCCACTTGAGCAGCAGGTCTATTGACCACTGGTTGAGTGTGAGCCAAGTGGCACTGCTTAACATATAGGTGTATTTCCAGTTCAGGTCCTGATAGCAGGCAGCCATGTAGAAGTAGGTGCGTGCAAAGTCACCCTTGTAGCGATCGTCGGGTTCAAATACCTGACTCGCACCGCCACCCTGGCCAGCCTTGGGTGTGCCCACCTTGGTCACGCCGTTGTCAAACGAGGCTGTCGACACCTCGCCCAGCGGGTGGTTGCTCTTGGCCATGTTAGCGTCGCCATCGCCAGGATACAGGTGATTGATGTCGGTATAGGCAGTGTTCACGTCGCCTCCCCACCAGCTCTTGGGCAGCGAGTGCTCACGGTTCATGCCGCTGGTTGCCCAACCTGGGGTAGAGTGGAAATAGTAAGTGCGGTCGCTATACATGTCCCACACCTTCGACTTGTCGTCGAGGCGGCAGTCGGTCTGGGGGAAATAGCTCCACAAACTATTGTAGGTGAGTACGGTGTGCCTGATGGCAATGTCGTGAACGGCGTCTTTGAGGGCGCGTCCGCTCTTGCCGTTGAGCGATGAGTAATATCCGGCAGGGATAGCTGCCATTGCTGTTGCGACACACGTCGCCATGAGTGCCAGTGAAAGTATGATTTTTTTCATATAGGTCGTGATGTCTTATTTGCCTTTGCGTATGGCTATCTCTTCTTCGATGTTGCGGCCGTGGCCCAGCAGTATCTTCCATACAAATGCCTTGATGAACCCCACGCCGTAGCTGCCCAGCTGCACAAAGCTGGTGACGATGGCCATGAGCGATATCTTGAGGCTCTTGGTCGAGAACAGTGCGCTCACCCACAGCATCACTACATACAGTGCCAGTGGCAGTATTGCCCACCAGTGCCATAAGACGGACAATGCAACTAGTGTGAGGCAGCCCAGCACAAACACTGCGGGCAGCGTGTGCACGAGCTTGAGACTGTCGGGGTACAGCAACTTGAGGGTGATGCGTGACATGCCGAAGACGTAGGTCTGACGGGCAAACTTGCTGATGCTGGTGCGACGCTTGTGATAGACGCAAGCCTCGCGTATGAGACGAATCTCAAAGCCTGCCTGACGCACGCGGGTGCTCATGTCGATGTCCTCGCTGAACATCTCGCGAAAACCGCCCACCTTCTCCCACACCTGGCGTGAGTAGCCCATGTTAAACGAGCGGGGCACGAACTTCTCAAGCTGTACCTTGCCACCGCGTATGCCGCCTGTGGTGAGGAAGGCCGTCATCGAGAAGTTGATAGCCTTCTGTACATCGGTAAAGTCGTCGCTAGCAGCATCGGGACCGCCAAAGCATGGTACATACTTCTGCTCGAGGGCTGTTGTGAGCGCGGTGAAGTAACCGGCTGGAATCACGCAGTCGCTGTCGAAGAACACGAAGTAGTCGCCACGGGCACGTTCTATGCCGTGGTTGCGGGCTATACTGCGTCCCTCGTTGTCCTTAAAGTAGTAGTGTGCATCGACCTGGCCTGTTGCCGCCCATCGCTCCACGATGTCGCCACAGGGGTCGGTAGAGCCGTCTTCAACTATGATAACCTCAAAGTTCTTGGAGTCTTGCACTGCAAGGCTCGAGAGCAGCTCTTCTATCTCGTCGCGTCGGTTGTAAACCGGAACTATTACCGAAAATAACATATTTGCTATCTAAATTTTTTACAAAAATACACCATAGGCTCAACATTACCAAATAAAAGCCGCGAAAACCCCAGCAAACGGGCGCATAATACAATATAGGCCACACGGGATTGTCGCCCGCATGGCCTATAGTTATCGTTGTTGCTCGTGCTGTTATTTCACAAGTGTCATGCCTTTCTTGAGGGCTTCCTCGTTGAGGGGCAACAGGTGCCAGTGACGCTCGGGCAAGGTCTTCTTGAGACCCTTGAGCACGCTCTCGATGGTCACCATGGGAGCAGCCTTGAGCATAGCACCCAGCACAATCATGTTGTAGGTCTTGCTGTTGTTCATCTCAAATGTTGCCTCGGTAGCCTCGATGCGGTGCACAGTGATGTCGGTGCGAGTGGGAGGCGTGTTGATGCCGTAGCTGTCGTAGAGCAGGATGCCACCAGGCTTTACGTTGGGCTCAAACTTGTCGAGACTCTGCTGGTTGAGGGCAACCACGATGTCGTAAGCGTTGAGCACGGGAGAGCTGATGCGCTCATCGCTCAAGATTACGGTAACGTTGGCTGTACCACCACGCTGCTCGGGACCGTATGAAGGCAACCATGATATTTCCTTATCTTCCATCAGGCCCGAGTAAGCGAGAATCTTACCCATCGACAGGACGCCCTGTCCGCCAAAGCCTGCAATGATTATTTCGTATTTCATAGCTGTGTCGTTTACTTTTTAGATTCTACATCCTTGAGGTCGCCCAGGGGATACTTGGCGAACATGTTCTCTTCCATCCACTCGTTGGCCTTAACGGGAGTCATCTTCCAGCCGGTGTTGCAAGTACTTACAACCTCGACTACCGATGTACCCTTGCCAGCCATTGAGATCTAAAATGCCTTGCGAATGTCATCCTTGGTCTTGCGCACAGCAGCAGGCTTGTGAACTGC
>JAGHTV010000148.1 GCA_018065165.1 Candidatus Sodaliphilus fimicaballi
CATCCAGATAGAACAGCCGTACTTCTATACGGAATTACTGCTGCCTGGAGTTTTGCTTAATGACATTATTGGGGCTATAGCCTAATCGCTGAATAGTTACAGATTTTGTGCAAAATGTAATCTAATTTATTTATCGCAGAAATTTTCCAATATCAATAAAAAGCACTACCTTTGTTGTGTAAAGATAGAAAAAGCAAAAGAGATTATTTTTATACGCTATAACAGACAATAAACATTACTCACAATAATTGTATCTCATTATGAAGAAACACAATTTCTATGCAGGACCATCAATCCTGAGCCAGTACACACTTGACAAGAGTGTAGAGGCAATTCGTGACTTTGCAGGCACTGGCCTTTCAATTCTTGAAATCTCTCACCGCAGCAAGGAATTTGTTGCTGTTATGGACGAGGCAGAGCAACTGTTCAAGGAACTGCTCGATATCCCCGCTGGTTATCGCGTAATCTTCCTGGGTGGTGGTGCAAGCACACAATTCTGCATGGTCCCCTACAACCTGCTCAACAAGAAGGCTGCTTACCTTGATACAGGTACATGGGCCAACAAGGCAATGAAAGAGGCTAAGCTCTTTGGCGAGGTAGAGTGCGTAGGTTCTTCAAAGGATGCAAACTACACATTCATCCCCAAGGGTTATGAAATCCCCAGCGATGCCGACTACTTCCACATCACTACCAACAACACAATTTATGGTACCGAGATTCGCGAGGACTATGATGTGAATGTACCTCTGGTAGCCGATATGTCAAGTGACATCTTCTCACGCCCCGTCGATGTTTCTAAGTATGCCCTCATCTATGGTGGTGCACAAAAGAACATCGCTCCTGCAGGTGTTACCTTCGTTATCGTTAAGGAAGACATCCTGGGCAAGGTTGACCGCGTCATCCCCACTATGCTCAACTATAAGACTCATGTTGATAAGGGTTCAATGTTCAACACTCCCCCTGTATTCCCCGTATTTGCAGCACTCCAGACCCTCAAGTGGTACAAGGAGCTGGGTGGCGTTAAGGCCCTGCAGAAGATGGACGAGGAGAAGGCCGCTT
>JAGHTV010000131.1 GCA_018065165.1 Candidatus Sodaliphilus fimicaballi
CAGCACCCTTAACGATAACTACTTGGCCATTCTCGATAGTCTTGTAAACCTTCTCAGCCTTAACGCTCAGGTCGTTAACACCTGTTGTAGGAGCAGTAACCTTCCGCATTGTGCAGTGGCCACCGGGCTGGTACTGATAGAGGTTAGCCTCGCTGTCGCTTACAACCTCTACATTGAGCCAGTTGCACTGTACGCCGTTAGCCTGCTTCTCGGTAACTACCTGCTCAAATTCTGCAGTCTCAGCACCAACCTCAGCTACTGCGAAACCGTCGAGGTAGTTGGGAAGAGTAGGATATGCTACATAATACTTGTCGCCAAGTTGGAAGGGGAATGCGCCGTTGCAAGCACCCTTGTTGGGCAGAGCGATGGTTTGTACATTGTAGTTGTCACCTCCGAGAGTGAGGAAAGCGGGAGCAGCGTTACGAGTAACGAACAGGATAAGATCACCTACCATGTTGATAACTGTGCTTGAAGTCATTGACACACCTTCAGCAAGAGCTACATAGCTGTCGTCAGCGCTAACTTCGCCGTCAGCTACAACAACGCGAGAAACGCCAGTGCTTGTTGCACCTACGAGGTCGATCTCACCTTCTTCAAGGAGGTTGCCCTTAGCGAAACCAATCATGTCGGCACGGCCATCAATTGCAGCGTCTTCGGGAATTGCGAGAACTGCAGATTCGCCAGTAGTGGGGTTGATAACTTTGAGAGCAGCAGTTTCGCCATCGCATACCCAAGCGTTGGGGAATGCAGCGAGAGATACTACGAGGTTACCTGCCTCGTCGAGTGCGATACCGCAGTTTGTACCGCTCTCGAATGTCTGATCAAGAAGACCATTCTGGCCAACAACAACAACCTTCTGTTGTGACTTGTCTTGAATGTAGAACTTGCCGTTTGCACCTACACCCTGACGAACCTCGTTTGTTGTGAGACCCAGGTTAGCGAAGTCTACAGTGTAAACCTTTTCGATTTTGAGTTGAGCAGATGCGCTCAATGCTACTACAGCAGCAGCGAAGAGTAAAAATTTCTTCATAAGTTGTTTAAGTTTAAGTTAATATAAAGTTGTTTATGTATAAGCAAGATTAATTCAATGCAAAATAAACTTTTTTTTTTGATTTAGACAATATCTGCCGTGTCTTTTCTATGTTAATTTTCCTAAAAATCTATATAAAACTCACAACCGGGCATAGCTAGGCCACACTTTATCAGAAACTCGGTAAGATTTTTCTGATAATGGCATGTCGTTACTTGGTAATAAAGTTGTGGCGATAGGGCATAGTTTATATGCCCTCAAGTAACTGCTCGCATTCACCTCGGCAGCTGCTGGAACGCACTAAAATCCCCGCTTTACCACACATATATAATAAAATCGTCAAAAAACTTGCAAAAAACTTGTGAGGTCCAACATTTTAACCTACCTTTGCAGTTACGTTTTGAGGGGAACGAATCTCTCAAACGAATAATTAACTAATTTATTAACTTTTAATTAAATGAGCGAAGAATTAAAAAATTCTCCCATCGCAGATTTTGATTGGGATGCCTATGAAAAAGGCGAAACCAACAATGGTCAATCTCGCGAGGATCTGGAAAAAACCTATGACAATTCACTTGGCCAATTCAAGGACAAGGAAGTAACCGAAGGTACTGTTATCTCTATTAACAAGCGTGAGGTTGTAGTTAACATCGGTGCTAAGTCAGACGGCATCATTCCCTTTAACGAATTCCGTTACAACCCCGACCTGAAGGTGGGCGACACTGTTGAGGTGTTTGTTGAGAGTCAAGAAGACAAGAAGGGTCAACTTATTCTCTCTCACAAGAAGGCTCGCGCGGCTAAGAGCTGGGATCGCGTTAATGAAGCGCTTGAAAAAGACGAAGTTATCAAGGGATTCATCAAGTGCCGCACTAAGGGTGGTATGATCGTTGATGTATTCGGTATCGAGGCCTTCCTGCCCGGTAGCCAAATCGACGTTAAGCCCATCCGCGACTACGACGTATTCGTTGGTAAGAACATGGAATTCAAGGTTGTTAAGATCAACCAAGAGTTCAAGAATGTTGTTGTTTCTCACAAGGCTCTCATCGAGGCTGAAATCGAACAACAGCGCAAGGAAATCATCAACACTCTCGAGAAGGGTCAAGTACTCGAAGGTACCGTTAAGAACATCACTACTTACGGTGTATTCATTGACCTGGGTGGCGTTGACGGTCTCATCCACATCACCGACCTCTCTTGGGGCCGCGTAAACAATCCTGCCGACATCGTAGAGCCCGATCAGAAGCTCAACGTTGTTATCCTTGACTTCGACAACGAGAAGAAGCGCATCGCCCTCGGTCTCAAGCAACTCCAACCCCATCCCTGGGATAAGCTGGATGCTGACCTCAAGGTTGGTGACAAGGTAACTGGTAAGGTTGTTGTTATGTATGACTACGGCGCATTCGTAGAGGTAGCTCCCGGCGTTGAGGGTCTCATCCACGTAAGTGAGATGTCTTGATCACAACACCTCCGTTCTGCTCAAGACTTCATGAAGGTGGGCGACGTTGTTGACGCTCAAATCCTCGCACTCGACCGCGAAGAGCGCAAGATGTCTCTCGGCGTTAAGCAACTCAAGGAAGATCCTTGGGAGGCTATCGAGGCTAAGTACCCCGTTGGCTCTAAGCACAACGCTAAGGTTCGCAACTTCACTAACTTCGGCGTATTCGTTGAGCTCGAGGAAGGTGTTGACGGCCTTATCCACATCAGCGACCTGTCTTGGACTAAGAAGGTTAAGCACCCCGGTGAGTTTACTCAACTTGGTGCCGACATCGACGTTGTCGTTCTCGAAATCGACAAGGAAAACCGTCGCCTGAGCCTTGGTCACAAGCAACTCGAACAAAATCCTTGGGATGTATTTGAGACTGTATTCACAGTTGGTAGCATCCACGAAGGCGTTATCACTGAGCTCCTCGACAAGGGTGCAGTTATCAACCTGCAACCTTACGGTGTAGAGGGTTTTGCAACTCCCAAGCACCTCGTTAAGGAAGACGGTACTTCTTCTAAGAAGGACGAGAAACTCCAGTTCAAGGTTATCGAGTTCAACAAGGACGCTAAGCGCATCATCCACTCACACAGCCGCATCTTCGAAGATGAGCAGAAGCAAGAAGCTCGCAAGCAACGCGCTGCTGCTAAGGCTAGCAAGCCCGCTGCTGAGGAGCCCGCAGTTGTTGCTACTGTAGAGAAGACTACTCTCGGCGACATCGCTGGTCTCGCAGCTCTCAAGGAGAAACTCGAGAAGGGTGAGTAATCCATTGCTATGAACTATGTCCCCACTGTTGGGACACAAGCTCATAAATGTATTGTGCCGTCGCGAAGATTCGCGGCGGCACTTCATTTTATCAGTCACATTTTTGCCCTTTCAAGAAAAAACACGTAATTTTGCATTCAGTATATATACGAAACATATTTTTTTTGACGAAATGAAGAAGCTCATCTACATAGCAACAGCATTTGCTGCACTGCAGTTCGCTGCTTGCACCCCCGACGGCAACAATGACAACTCTGCCGATACAACTCCGGTCGATACAATCGATAACACCATCGACAGCACCGCTTTGCAAGAGGTGCGCGGCATTATCGTCGACGGAGCACGCCGCAACATCGACCTGCAAGTGGGCGAGGACACAATGAACTTCGAGCTCGAGTCGAGCAGCGATGTAGAGTGGGAGATAGGCGACTCACTCACCGTGCGCTACTACATGACACGCGAGCACGGCGACAGCGTGGTCGAGATTGCCCATTAAGTTGTTGAAAATATAATTATACCTATTTTTAGATGAATAAAATCACACTAAATGGCGTCGAGGTGATGCCGTTTACATCGGTTGAGTCTCTACTCGACTACGTAGATGCTAACAAAGGAATACTCGTGGCAATCAATGCCGAGAAGATATTGCATGCAACCCCACAGTCACGAGCCATCATCAACAGGAACATAGGCTATTGCGACGGTGCCGGTGCCGTAAAGGCACTCCAGCAAAAGGGCGTCAAGGACGTGTGCAAGATTGCCGGTTGCGAGCTGTGGCTCAAGATTGTCGATAAGTACCACGACAGCAAGTCATTCTATCTCGTTGGAGGCAAGCAGCAGGTAATTGACGAAACAGTGAGCAAGTTGCGTCAGGAATATCCTGGCATGAATATTGTGGGTTATCGCAACGGCTACTTTAGTGGCGACGAGGAAATGGCTCAGCTCGTTGATGACATTGCTGCCAAGAAGCCCGATGTCGTATTCGTGGCCATGGGATCGCCCAAGCAAGAACTCCTCATGGAAGACATGAAAAAGCGTCACGAGGCCATCTATCAAGGACTTGGCGGCAGTTTTGATGTCTATACGGGCAACGTGAAGCGAGCTCCCAAGTGGTGGGTCGACCATAACCTGGAGTTCGCCTATCGCCTCATCAAAGAGCCCAAGCGCATCAAGCGACAGATACATCTCGTGAAGTTTGCTTGGTGGCTATTGACAAAGAAATTGTGATTTCACGCAAATAAAGGAAAACGGAGCTCACACCAGGAACCTCCCTTAAAATGGGAGACTCCTTCCTTAAGATAATGCTCTTGCTGTTAGGTGATTACATTTTGCTTGCTGAGCAAGCCATTTTTCTAGGCGAAGCATAAAATCATTAATAAAATATTTTCTTTTTTTTTCCGGACAACAATAGTTCCAAAAAGAATTTGTAACTTTGCAAAGTGCTAACGCGATAGTGGCTCAGTTGGTAGAGCATTGGCATCCCAAGCCGAGGGTCGCGGGTTCGAGTCCCGTCTATCGCTCAACCGAAAGTCGGCTTTCAAGGCCGGCTTTGATTTTATATAAGTGTTGATATGGAGAATTATATCGTAGGGCTGGGCGAGGTGCTATTTGACTGCCTGCCCACTGGCAAGAAATTGGGTGGCGCGCCTGCCAACTTTGCCTACCATGCAACTAAGTGCGGACTTCGAGGCATCGCTGTGTCGGCCATTGGTCACGACGACGATGGGGTAGAGGTGCGTACCGAATTGGCCTCACATGGCTTGCAGGTTCATCTCGAGGAGGTTGACTTCCCTACAGGTGTAGTGCAAGTTACGCTTGATGCTAATGGTGTGCCGCAGTATGACATTTGCCCCGATGTGGCCTACGACAACATTCCCTGGACACCAGATATGGAACACATTGCTCGCAATGCCAGTGCCGTGTGCTTCGGCTCGCTTGCGCAGCGACAGCCCGTGTCGCGTGCTACCATTCTACGTTTTCTCGACGCTATGCCCGAGGATAGCCTCAAGGTTTTTGACATCAACTTGCGTCAGCACTGGTACGACCGTGAGACCATAGAGTCGTCACTCCATCGTTGCGACATCCTCAAACTCAACGACGAGGAAGTAAGCATTGTCGCCTCGCTCTTAGACCTGGGCGAAGTCCCCGTGCCCACACACGATGCTCCCCTCAAACCCGAGCATTTCGAGGCTGTGTGTCGCACTATGATGCAAGCTTATGGCATTGGCCTAGTGATACTCACCTGTGGTGCACGAGGGTCCTATGTGATAGCCGACGTAGTGTCATTCTTGCCCACGCCTGAAGTTACAGTAGCCGATACCGTTGGCGCAGGCGATGCCTTTACAGGCGCCTTCGTTGCAGCTCTGCTATGCGGCAAGCCGTTGACACAAGCCCACGAAGATGCAGTTCGCATCTCGGCCTATGTGTGCACACACCCCGGCGCCATGCCCCCTTATTCTGTAGATTTAACCTAGAAAGTTCATTAGTACAAATAACTATATTTTATTGTTCATTGGCATTATTTGTACTATCTTTCACTTACATAGGAGCCTCTATGCTCACTCAATATAGCACAAATCCTGACACAATGAAAATCTAAAATCTAATAATTACCCTAATGGACCTTCTGGGTTGAAACATCATTTCCCCTTTGCAAGACAGTGACCTTTAAGAGAAAAGCCGTTTAAGTACCACAAAAGTACCTAAACGGCTTTATGCTGTGATAGACTTCTGTCATTAGATTATCGTGATGCAAACGGGGAGGGGGATGGTGATGTCGTGTCCTTCAAGGTAGGTGAGTGTGCCGTCGTTCTCACTGATGCGGTACAGTTCTATGGCGTTCTTGTCGCGGCATGCACACAGCAGAAGCGTGCCACATGGAGTGATGGCAAAGTTGCGTGGATGTGTGCCGGTGCTGTAGAAAGCCTTGCGAGTGAGAGTTCCGTCTTGCCCCACGCTGAATAGTGCTATGCCATCGTCAACAAGGCGTACCGATGCATATACCCACTTGCCCGAAGGATGAATGTGCAGGTCGCCTGCGCCGTGTCCTGGAGTGCGGGCAGCCACGAGCGTCTGCATGTGCCGCAGTTCATGGCCGTCACAGTCAAATGTCATCACCTCGTCGCTCAACTCGGTAACGAGGTACAGGCGTGTGCCGCAGGCATTCCACGCCATGTGTCGTGGACCGCTCTCGGCCTTTACCATTGTAGTGCTGAGCAGTTGCAGCATTCCTTTGTCGTCGCGCTCAAGCAGGTGCAGACAGTCGCCTCCCAGATTGCTTGCCGCCACATGCTTGCCGCTGGGTGATACTGCCAGGTTGTGCAGGTGCGATGCCAGTTGGCGACGCGACGTGCCGTGTTGCGTGAATCGCTGTTGCTGCTTCACCTGTCCCAGTGTACCGCCCTCGTCAATCTGAATCACTGCCACCGAGCCACTCGAGTAGTTAGCGCTATACAGCTTGTCGCCCATAGCCACAAGATGGCAGGGGTCGTCGCCCGGGCTATCGGTGCTTGATGTGAGTCGCAGCTTGTCGCCATCAATCTTTATAGAGTGCAGCAGCGACTCGGTGCCGCACTCGCTCAGTGTAAATGCGTTATTGCCAAGCAAGGCTACATACGACGGATTTTTCACCTGGGCACTGTCAAGGATGCTTGCCTTGAGGCTCGTAGTGTCAAGGTCAATAAGATAAACGCCCCTGCTCGCTGATGGAGCCTGGGCGATATGAGTGTATGTTCCTACCAGGAAACGCATTGCTGTAATACTTGTATCAGTAGTCAAAGTCAAAGTTCTTGCGACGGAATACGAAGTTGTGTCCCAGGTACTTGTCGCGTACAATCTCGTTCACGGCCAGTTCCTCACTGCTGCCTTGGAACAATATCTTGCCCTCAAATAGCAGGTAGGCACGGTCAGTGATCGACAGCGTCTCGGGTGCGTTGTGGTCAGTGATGAGGATGCCTATGTTCTTAGACTTCAAGCTGTAGACCATCTTCTGGATATCCTCCACAGCGCGTGGGTCGACTCCGGCAAATGGCTCATCGAGCATGATGAATCGTGGATTGATGGCCAGGCAGCGGGCAATCTCGGTACGGCGACGCTCACCACCCGACAGACGGTTACCCAGGTTCTTGCGCACCTTTTGCAGGCGGAACTCGGCAATGAGTTCCTCGAGCTTGTCGCGTTGATACTCGGGCGTAGTGTCGGTCATCTCCAGGATGGTGCGTATGTTGTCCTCTACCGTCAGTGTACGAAATACCGATGCCTCCTGTGGCAGGTAGCCTATGCCCAGCTGTGCACGCTTGTACACGGGCAGGGTAGTGATGTCCACATTGTTCAGGAACACGCGTCCGCCATTAGGGGTAACCAGGCCTGTGGTCATGTAGAAGGTGGTCGTCTTGCCTGCACCATTAGGACCCAGCAGACCCACAATCTCGCCCTGCTTCACGTTTATCGACACATTGTTGGCCACTACGCGCTGGCGGTATTTCTTCACCAGGTTGTCGGTGCTCAGCACCAGTGTGCCCTCGTCACCGCTCTTCTTGAGCATGTCGATGACCTCCTTGGTGTCGGCATGATTGGCGCTGATGATGCCATCGCTCGAGACCACAGCCTCTTGCTTCTTTTTAGTCCACGGGAACTTGATTTCCATGCTAGGCCAGTGTTATTTGTTGAGTTTGCTCTTAATATAGTCAGTAATCATGTTGATGGCCACCTCATTGTTGCCACCCTCGGGCACGATAAGGTTAGCATAGCGCTTGGCGGGCTCAATGTGCAGCAGGTGCATGGGCTTGAGCACACGCTGGTAGCGGTCGATAACCTCCTGGGCAGTGCGACCACGCTCAATGCAGTCGCGTGAGATGACGCGTATCAGGCGGTCGTCACCATCGGCGTCGACAAACACCTTGATGTCCATGATATCGCGCAGGCGAGGATCGCTCAGCACCAAGATACCCTCAATCACCACAACATCGTGTGGCTCCAGGTGTATTGTCTCCTTGTTGCGTGAACATGTAAGATAGCTATAGGTGGGCATCTCAATGGCGTGACCCAGCTTCAGCTCCTCGAGGTGCTCAAGCAGCAAGTCCCAGTCAAATGCCGCAGGCTCGTCAAAGTTGATCTTCTGACGGTCTTCAGCGGGCACATGGCTCGAGTCTTTATAGTAATTGTCTTGTGAGATGATACCTACCTCGCCAAAGGGCAGACGATCCATAATCTTACGCACTACAGTTGTTTTGCCTGAGCCGGTACCACCGGCAATACCTATAATAATCATAATCGAGACTAATTAATTGTTTCAACCTACAAAGATATAATTTTTTACCGAAATACGAAAAACGAAGGGCGAAAACTTTTTTCAACCATAGCCCCCCGTTAGCGAATCCCCTCGCGCAGATTATTTCTAAACTACGGATTTTCTGATTATCTGTATCCTGTGTGTTTTTTTAATTACAACAGATTAAGGGAGGCTCGCTGGTCGCGGCACCAGCCTGTGGCTGACTTACCGC
>JAGHTV010000458.1 GCA_018065165.1 Candidatus Sodaliphilus fimicaballi
CGCTCGGTTATCAACATAGCGGCAAGCACGCTATGTGTATTGCCCTACGGGCAAGTCTGAGAATTGCCCATTAAACATGCGATGGAAAAATCATTTCTCCAAATATGGACATCCTACTATCGTAACAACTACAGGTTTATTTCTTGTTTTTTGCCTTGACGAGGATGAAACCCTTCGGCAGTAAGGTGATGGCGTGAGCACATGGTTTTATCTGGAAGCTTGCTTACGAGAAAATCTTGTGCTCATGCCGTCAGGGGCGAAAGCCTGCATCCTCGGCAAGGGGTTTTTATTGGTTTTTGTTATTCTTTCGTTAGAATTTAGCAACTATCCCCCATCTTTTTTCGGCTGATCCATTGCTTAGCAGCCCTAACATGGAGTTACTAGTGTGTTAAATTAGTGTTAAAATGCAGATATCTCTTGACTCGTCCCTAAGGGCATAGCTTAACTTTGCCGGCGAATTCAAAACCCTATAGCGCGCTATGATTAAAAACAAATTGAAAATTAAAGAGTTCTCCCTGCTGTGTCAGGTCACAGTGAAGACCCTGCGCCACTACGAAAAATTAGGGCTTTTAAAGCCCAACGAGGTTGACGAGTGGACTGGGTACCGCTACTACGATGTGTCGCAGATGCAGACGCTCATGAGCATTAAGAGGCTCAAGTCGATGGGATTCTCACTCGACGAGATTGCCGAGCTCATGGCCTCAAGCTACCATAACCCGTCGATTGAGGCGCTCAATGCCAAGATTGACGAGTGCAAGGAACTGTTGGCCCAGCTGACACGCCGCCTCGATATGCTCCAGAGCCTGGTGGACTCGCAAAACAAGATTATCGACATGGAAAAATTCAGCATCGAATCATTGCCACAAATCATCATAGCGTCGCACCGCGAAGTAATTGAATCATATGCCCAAATAGGCCCCATGTGCTATGAGAAAATCGGTCCCGAAATGGCACGTCTGGGCTGTGTATGCACCGAGCCTGGCTACTGCTTTACCATTGAGCACAACGAGTATCGTCCTAACGACATCGACATCGAATACTGCGAACAAGTGACCGAGATGGGTCAGGACAGCGCAATAGTCCAGTTCAAGGAGTTGCCCGCAGTGGAGCGTGCACTGTGCATGAAGCACTACGGTCCATACGAGAAATTCTACGAGAGTTTCGCCGAGGCATTCCAGTACATGGAAGAGCACGGATACACAATTGCCGGCCAGCCCCGCACATGCTACATCGACGGCATCTGGAACCAGGAAGACCCTGAGAAATGGCTCTCAATAATCCAGATTCCCATTGAGTAAATCTCTTATCGACATCTACAACCGCAGCTAGCTTGTGGCATTGAAGATGTCAGTGGTTCGGAGAGCCTCTAGCGTCTCCGACTTTTATTACCGGATACTAAAAACAGAAACAAGCCAGAGCGAAATGCTCTGGCTTGTTTTTTTATCGATTGTATAAAGGGTTAATCAACCATTAACCCATTTATCATCAAATTAGAGACCAAGAACGATGTCGATGATAGCGTTCATGTCGGCTACGTCAACATTGCCGTCACCGTTAACATCGCCAACCTCAGTTGCAGCTTGCAGACCAAGGATCATATCGATGCAAGCGTTAACATCGGCGATGTCAACAACACCGTCACCATTGATGTCACCCTTAACAGTGGGCTTGGGTTCGGGAACATAAGTTGCACCAGCTACACCATAAGCCTCAACGTCCTCAACAGCATATTGAACTGTTTGAGTCTCGTCGGTAACCTTAACGCACTTGATACCACTCTTGTGGAGAGGATTCTCAGCGTCGAATGCTACACAGTTGGGCAGACAAGCGTCTTCAGCGCTCTTAGGAGCGATGTAAGCCCAATATACGTTCTCACCGTCGCCGGTGATTTGAGTAACACCTGTTACCTCATCGCCACTACCCTCGAGCAATACGGGAGCGTTGTCGACGAGAGTTGCAGCAGCCATGCTTACGCCTTCAGCTGCATCACCCTTAGCGTCGTCGTCATAGATAGCCTGCATGGGGAGACGATAGATACCGGGAACTACAGTTGTACCATTCTCCTTGTCGGCCTGGAGGTAGAAGTAGAGCCAGCCATTCTTCTCGTCGATGTAGAATGTAGTGATTTGGTAACCCTTAAGAGTGGGCTTGAAGTGCTGAGTCTTACCTGCACCACCATCGGGATAGATGTCGTTGTAAGCGCCACCGTTGCGGAAGCGGAAGATACCGAAGCCGTTGAACTTCTTACCTACCCAGTAAACATCACCCTTCTCAGCGTCAACAGTCTTAGTAAGACCTGCACCGATTGCACCATAAGACCACTGGTCGCTGTAGTAAGGCAGCCAGTTGTTCTGGAAGAAGAAGGGTTGCTCGCCATAGAGACCTACAGCGTCGGCACTCATCTCGTGGATACCTACGTTACGGTCAGCAATGTAAATCTTGTTGAGCTCCTTGTCGATAGCCATTGAGAATGGATCCTGGAATGCCTCGTAACCTACGTTGTTGAGAACGGTTACGCGATAGAAGATACCGTCAGTATTGTTTACGTAGAAGAGTTGACCGTCGCCAGCACCTGCAGTGGGGCTCTGGTAGTTGAAGCGCTTACCTGCGTCGGCAACATAGATACGGTTCTTGTAGCTTGCAAGGCTGAAGGGGTGAACGCCTGTCTCGAATTGAGTGTCGATAACATCACCATTCTCATCCTTGTACATGAGCTTACCTTCCTTTGTAGCGAAGTAGAGACCAGTGGGGCAACCCAGTGAAGAGCCACCAGCCACGATTGTAGGATCAGCTACGATGTTGAGGTATTGCCATTGAGCAGCAGCCTTGAATGACTCAACCGACGCAGCAGCAACCTTACACTCAACAGCGTTTTGTGCCTCGGTGAACACGCCATTAGCGAGCACGGGAACATTAGCGTTGAGAACGCGAAGACCCTTGATAGTAGCGGGCACAGAACCGGGCTCCATGTAGTTAACGTTTGCAGGAACCTCAAGGCTCTCGAGAGCGGGGCAGTTAGCAAACGCATTTTGCATGATGTTGGTTGTAGTTGTGGGCAGTGTAACGCTTGTGAGTGATTCGCAATCGTTGCAGATACCTTGAGGAATCTCGTTGCGACCTTCCTCGATAACGATTGACTCGAGGGCCGACTTTGTAAATACGTTAGTACCTACGCTTACACCATTCTTGAGAGAGAATGACTTAACCTTAGCGTTGGCAAACGCGTTGTTACCGATAGTTGCAACAGCGGGAACATTTACTGTCTCGTAGGGAGAATAAGCGAGACCGTAGTTGTCGATGCTTGTTACAGCGGGAGCATCGAGAGTAGTCTTGCTGATGCCCTGGTGGCCAGTGACGAGCAGACGAGCACCGTCGGCAGTTGTGAGAACACCGTCTTCCTCCTTGAATGTAGAGTTGTTCTCGTCAAGATAGATTGAAGCCAGTGTGGTAATGGGAGCAAATGCTGCGTTACCAATGTTTGCCACTGAAGCGGGGATAGTAACAGTTGTAAGCTTAGTCTCGGCAAATGCCTGCTCGCCGATGGTTGTAAGACCATCGGGGAATATTATGTGTCCATCAACCTTACTCTTCATGAACGCTTGGCTAGCAATAGAGCGGAGCGAAGCGGGCAACTCAACAGTAGTGAGACCTGTGTTGTAGAATGCATTGTTCTGGATAGAAGTGATGTTGCCCAGATTGATAAATGCAAGACCCTTACAGCCATTGAAAGTATTGTCGGCAATGGTTGTTACAGCAGCAGGAACTTCAAATTGCTCGAGTGAAGCACAGCTCTGGAATGCAGCAGCACCAATTGAAGCAACCTTGTTACCCTCGATAAATACAACCTCCTTGAGTGCTGAACAGCCCTGGAACATTGTACCAGCGATTGTAGTAGCCTCGCCTGAGAAAGTAATCTTCTTCAATGCAGGCATGCTGTGGAAGGGCTGCAGGTTGTTAGCATAGAGTGTTGCGTCGATGTCGCGTCCGAAGTAAATCTCCTCGATTGACTTGTTAGCAACACGAGTCTCTTCGCTCTTACCAAATGCTTCATAGTTCATCTTGAAGGGAGTAGCACTGTCGGCAAAGATGAGTTTCTTGAGGCTTGAGCAGCCAGCGAGGTCCTCACTGATCATTGGGCCAGCCCAACCTACGGGAATAGTGAGTTCTTCGAGACCTGAGCAACCATTAAGGGCACCAGTACCGATTGTAGTTGCAGTCACGGGAATGGGGCTAACCTTCAGGCTTGAGCAGCCCTTGAATGAGTTACGGCCAATGTTAATACAGGTTGCAGGGAGAACGAGAGATGTCATGTCCTTGCAATCAAGGAATGAATTGGCAGCAGTTGCGACAACTGTGTAAGTCTCGCCACCGTACTCAAATGTCTCGGGAATAATGATGTCACCTGTGTAGAAAGCAGTGTCGGCAGGAGTGGTAGCCGTAGCCTTCTTGATGGTGTACTTGGCAACGGTAGCGTTGAGCTTGCTGGTGCTATAGTTGATACCGTCTACAGTAATGCTTGCAGCACTAGCGAGAGGAGCAACCATGAGACACAACGCGCCCAGAGCAATGTTGCGAAGCCATGTTGATTTAGTAATCTTCATGTTCATAGTTTTAATTTTTATAGTTAATAATTAGAGTTTATAATCGGTATGGGTTTATGTCATTCTACGCGCGCGTACACACGCACGCACATTTCAACTCACAAATATACAAAAAAATACAATACAATGCGTTTTTTGGACTGAAAGAAATTAAAATAATT
>JAGHTV010000436.1 GCA_018065165.1 Candidatus Sodaliphilus fimicaballi
GACATATACCCCAAGGTACCAGGAATCTTGCAGGCAATGACACCCTATGCCCCACTCACGGCGCCATTATTGCAACTGCCCAAGTTGCCAAAGACCAAGAAGGTATTTGACAACAGCAAGGTTACTGACCACCATGCAATTATTCCCACAAATGTAGATCCATCAAGGGTAATGCTATCGCGTGATGAGAAGTTAGTGTATAACCTTGTTGCAAAACGATTTATTGCGGCATTCTACCCCGATTGCGAATTTGCCACTACCACAGTGATGGCCGATGTAAACGGCTATGAGTTCAAGGCTACCGGCAAGGTTATTCTGAAAGACGGATGGCGGGTACTCTTTAACAAAGACAAAGAGGCTGATAACGGAGGTAAAGACGATGACAACGGAATTATGCCTCAATTCGTGGTTGGCGAGAGCGGACCTCACGAACCCTCGTTGCTCAAGAAATGCACTCAGCCACCCAAGCCATATACCGAAGGTACCCTGCTGCGTGCTATGGAAACTGCAGGCAAGACTGTTAACGACGAGCAGATGCGAGAGGCAATGAAAGAAAACGGCATTGGTCGCCCATCAACTCGAGCAGCAATTATCGAGACCCTGTTTAAGCGTCGTTACATACGCAAAGAACGCAAGAGTCTGAGTGCAACCATGGCAGGCATCCAGCTCATTGACACAATTCAAGAAGAATTGCTAAAGAGTGCCAAGCTCACAGGTCTTTGGGAGAACAAACTGCGCCTCATTGAACGTGGCGAATTTAGTGCACAGCAGTTCATGGAAGAACTTAAAGCAATGGTTAATGATGTGGTCATTAATGTATTGAAAGACAATAGTAGTGGCAGCATTATCGTTGAGCAGGACAAACCCAAAAAGCCAAAGACTCCAAGCGGGGAGAAAAAAGCTCGTGCACCACGCATCAAATCAATTGAAGAAATTGAATGTCCAGTGTGCAAAAAGGGGCATTTGGTCAAAGGTAAAAGTGCATATGGCTGTAGCGAATATCGCAATGGATGCCATACCGTATTTCCGTTTACCGAATATCCAGCCGACCTCACTCCCGCCAAACTACGCACAGCCATAAACAAGAACAATAAAAAAGCATAAGATGGAATACAAGCAAGACTTGAGCGAAACCGAAATATTTCCCATCGTTGACCCCGAAGGTAATGTTGTGGGCAAGGCTACACGCAAGGAATGTCACTCGGGAACAAGACTACTCCACCCCGTAGTACACCTGCATGTATTCAACGAGAAGGGTGAACTGTATTTACAACGCAGAGCTCTCACCAAGTATATCCAGCCCGGCAAATGGGATACTGCAGTGGGTGGACATCGTGACTATGGCGAGAGTGTGATGGAAGCCTTGCATCGTGAAGCAGGCGAAGAGATAGGCCTTACCGACTTTGAACCTACAAAGTTGTTCCATTATGTTTATGATAGCGATGTAGAGCGTGAACTGGTAGATACATTCTACACCATAACAGAGAACACCACCTTCAATTTCGACCCCCATTAAGTAATAGAAGGGCGAATCTAAACCTTAGGCGAGATTAAATACCACATAGGCAAAGGAATACTCACTCCTAACTTTGAATACGAATTTCGTAGAATATTACAA
>JAGHTV010000042.1 GCA_018065165.1 Candidatus Sodaliphilus fimicaballi
CCCAAGCTGGGCCTTCGTGCCTGGGTAATGCCCGTGGAGCAAACAATCTAAGCATAACAGCAACACTCCCCTATACCCGGGGCGGACCCACAATGTCCCCCCCGTTTTGTTTTAATACCACCACGAGCCGTTCCGTAAATAGTAAATATCGATAACATGATAAAATAGCAAAACCGGCTTGCCAAATATGGCAAGCAAGTTTTCGTTTGCGTTTTCGTTTACGTTAGGGTTTACGTTAGGGTTTGCGTTAGGGTTTGCGTTTTCGTAAAAAAAATCGTACCTTTGTACTTTAATTTATTGAAGTAAGCGTTATGTCTATAGCCCTGTTGACAAAACTACTAATTTCGATAGTTGCCGTAGGTTTTACTCCCGGCCCGGCCAACATCTATGCTCTGTCGTGTGGCATGAAGCATGGACGCCGTCATGCTATGGGCATGTGGGCAGGCCTGGTGGTGGGCTTCTCGCTAGCACTGGTTGCAGTGGGTCTCACATCTTATCTTGCAGGCAACGCCATGGGTCACTATGTGCAATACATCAAGTATCCTGGTGCGGCTTATATAGCCTGGCTGGGATGGGGCATGATGCACAAGAGCAAGGGCAATGACAATGCGAGCGAGCGTCCATGCACATTTGTTGATGGACTTATCGTGCAACTCACCAATGCCAAGATGATACTGTTCTCACTCACAACATTTGGCACCTTTGTATTGCCCATGCCCAATCACACGCTGGCCGACTTTGGTCTCGTGGCTGCCCTACTATATATCGCAGGTCCCGTGGCCAACCTCACATGGCTCATGGTGGGCATATGGTTAAAGCCTTACTTTGAAACATTCAAGCGTACGCCATCTATTGTCATGGGCACGGCCCTTATTGCGTGCGCTATACTCATCCTACTAGGCTAACCGAAAATATTTCTGCTACAACAACCAAATACTAGAAATAAAATCTGAATTACTCAAATTTTAGAGTAATTCTTGGGACAAACATGCTTAAAATTGCTATCTTTGCACTAAAATTAACAAGACTAGAAGTATCATTCATATTATGAAAGAGAAAACTTTACACTTTGAGACGCTACAAATTCATGCCGGCATGATAAAGGACGAGACAGGTTCTCGTGGTCTTCCCATCTATCCCACAGCAGCTTACCGCTTCAAGACCTGCGAGTATGCGGCAAACCTGTTTGAACTCTCTGAGCCAGGCAACATCTATACACGATTGCAAAATCCCACCAGCACAGCCTTTGAGCAACGCATCGCAGCCCTTGAGGGTGGCGTAGGTGCACTGGCCGTGTCGAGCGGCATGAGCGCACAGCTCATCACCATCACCCCGCTGGCAAGCGCAGGCGACAACATCGTGGCTTCGCCCTACCTGTATGGTGGCACCTTCAACCAGTTCAAGCTCACATTCAAGAAGCTGGGCATCGATTGCCGCTTGGCCAAGAGCGACAAGGTTGAGGATATGGAACCCCTGATTGACGACAAGACTCGCGCCATCTATGTGGAGTCTATGAGCAACCCCTCATGCAACGTGCCCGACCTCGAGGGTCTGGCAGCACTGGCACACAAGTATGATGTGCCCTTCGTCGTTGACAACACCTTTGGTGCTGGCGGTTACCTGTGCCGTCCCATTGAGTGGGGTGCCGACATCGTAGTAGAGAGTGCAACCAAGTGGATCAACGGCCACGGCACCGCTATGGGTGGCGTTATCGTTGACGCTGGTACATACAAGTGGGACAACGGCAAGTACCCCGAGATAGCAGGCCCCAGCGCCGGTTATCACGGCCTTAACATGTATGAGGCATTTGGCAACATGGCGTTCATCGTCAAGTGCCGTGTCGATGGCCTGCGCGACCTGGGTTGCAGTCCAAGCGCATTTGACAGCTACCTCATGGCTCTAGGCCTCGAGACACAGTCGCTGCGTGCCGCACATGCAGTAAACTCAACCCAAAAGCTTGCCGAGTGGCTCAACCAGCATCCCCTCGTAGAGAAGGTGAGCTATGTGGGTCTGCCCGACAATCCCTCGCACGAGAATGCAAAGAAATACTTCCGCTATGGCGGTGGTGCAGTGCTCGCAGTGCAGCTCAAGGGCACACTCGAGACCACTGTCAAGGTGGTTGAGGCAGTAGAGCTGTTCCAGCACATGACCATGATAGGCGACTCGGTGAGCGTAATCACTCACCCCGCATCTACCACTCACAAGCAGCTTAGCGACGAGGAGCTGGCAAGCGTGGGCATCACTCCCACCCTGCTGCGTCTGTCACCGGGTCTCGAGCATGTAGACGATCTCATTGCCGACCTGGAGCAAGCATTCAACAAAGCATTGTGATAACTCAAAAAAGAAAATTTTTTCTTAAATTTTAATGGCTTTCGCCAAGAAAATGGCTCGCAATAACGAGCAAAATAACAACACCAATTATATTTTGTGGACAAGGTCCACCATTTTCTTGCGAAGCATAATATCAAAAAAAATATTTTCTTTTCTTTAAAATATGGCAATAGAAAAGATACACTTTAACCAACCATTTGCACTAGAATGTGGCGCAGTGCTGCCTGGCATCACCATAGCATATAGCACCTATGGTACCCGCAACGGGGACAATGTGATATGGGTGTGCCATGCACAGACGGCCAATAGCGACGTGCCCGACTGGTGGGCTCACACCGTTGAGAAAGGGCGTTTTCTCGACCCAAGCAAGTACTTCATCGTGTGTGCCAACATACTGGGCTCTCCCTATGGCACCACATGTCCCATGAGCATCAACCCCGAGACTGGCGAACCGTGGTATGGCGACTTCCCCATGATAACCATACGCGACATGGTCAAGGCTCACATGCTGCTGGCACAGGTGCTGAGCATCGAGCATGTAGAACTGCTCATAGGCAGTTCAATGGGTGGTTATCAGTGTATGGAATGGGCCATCATGCAACCCAAGTTTGCGCGTCGCGTGGGCCTCATCGCCACTTGCGACCGACAGATGCCTTGGGGCATCGCCTTTGGCGAGTCGCAGCGCATGGCCATACGTGCCGACCACTCTTGGGGCGAGCACACTCCCGATGCAGCCTACTGGGGACTGGCTGCCGCTCGCAGCGTAGCGATGTTGAGTTTCCGCGGTCCCGAGGCATTCAACCTCACGCAAGACGACCCCGAGCGCGACGCTAAGCTCGACGAATTCCGCGTGTGCAGCTACCAGCGCTACAACGGCGAGAAACTGTCAAAGCGATTTGACGCCTACTCATATGTTACCCTGCTCAACGCCACCGACTCGCACAACGTGGCACGCGACCGTGGCAGCGTAGAGCAAGCACTGAGCATGATAGAGGCACGCTGCCTCATCGTAGCCATCACCAGCGACATCCTGTTCCCGCCCAGCGGACACGACAACCTGGTGAAACATATAAAGAACAACGAGTATCACCTCATTGAGTCAAACTACGGCCACGACGGCTTCCTAGTGGAGCACGAACAACTAAACGCCATAATACAAAACTTTATGGCCAAGTAACACCCCTGGCCACTCCGGAAATTCCGGAACCTCCGGATAATCCGGGCAAAAAACAAAAAAATCATCTGCGAGATCCGCGAGATCTGCGCGAGAAAAAAATAGATAGCAATGAAAAAATTTAATATAGGACTTTTTGGATTTGGCAATGTGGGCCGCGGCCTGTATGATGTACTTGAGCAAACCCGCCATCCGCAGGCATGCATCAAGAAGGTGTGCGTTCGCACTCTGGGCAAGGACCGTGGTGTTGACCCCGCACTGTTTACCGACAACGCCGACGACATCTTTGGCGACCCCGAGATTAACATGATTGTAGAGCTCATTGACGACGCCCAGGCTTCGCTCTCCATCGTCACTCGCGCCCTGCACGAGCACAAGCCCGTGGTTACTGGCAACAAGCACATGCTGGCTCACCACCTCGAGGAACTCGTGGCATTGCAGCGCGAGACTGGCACACCACTGCTCTACGACGCATCGGCTTGCGGCAGTATCCCCGTGATACGCAACCTTGAGGAGTACTACGACAACGACCTACTCGTGTCGGTCAAGGGTATCCTCAACGGCACCTCAAATTTCATTCTCTCAAAGATTTTCAATGAGAATATGACCTATCCTGCTGCACTCAAGTTGGCACAGGATCTAGGATTTGCCGAGGCTAACCCCACCAGCGACATCGAGGGCTTTGACTCTCTGTACAAGTTGGTTATCATCACCGTACACGCCTTTGGTCGCTATGTACAACCCAGCGATGTATTTGTCTATGGCATCTCGACAATGAACGAGGCCGACATACGCTTTGCCAGCGAGAAGGGCCGTCGCATCAAGCTCATAGGCCACGTCGAGAAGCTCGATGACGACCGCATGACAATGTGTGTGATGCCCCAACTGCTCTCTAAGGACAAATACATCTATGGCGTCGAGGACGAGTTCAACGGTGTGGTAATCAAGGGCAAGTACTATGGCAAGCAGTTCATGTTTGGCCGCGGCGCCGGTGGTTATCCCACAGGATCGGCAGTATTGAGCGACATTATGGCTTGCTCTTACGACTACAAGTATGAATACAAGAAACTTGGCAGCGAGAACACTCCGCAATACTCTACCGATGTTTACTTCCGCATTTACCTGCGTTACAGCACATCGGCCGACCTGGCACTGTTCAACTTCAAGAACATCAGCGAAAGCTACTCGAGCGATACCACACACTATGTCGTGGGCGACATCAAACTCTCAGACCTCGTACGCATCAAGCCCCAGCTCCAAGGCCGCAACATCTTCATTGCCGCCTACCCCAAAGACTAAAATTAAATTTAGGCAAATACACAACAATCGCTCGCCACATTTCTGTAGCGAGCG
>JAGHTV010000375.1 GCA_018065165.1 Candidatus Sodaliphilus fimicaballi
ATCGCATGGTGTGCAAGATGTTCTTTGACCGTGGCACCGACGCCAAGGGTCACCACCTGCAATACCTGCTGTTTATGGGCAACAGTTCTTATGACAACCGCCAGATAACCAACGAGTTTAAGGGTATCGCATATCCTGCATTGCTCTCATGGCAAACTGAAGATTCACATACCGAGAGTAGGTCATATTGTACCGACGACGGTTTTGCCGTATTGAGCGACAACGCTGGCAACAACTGGACAAGTCGCAAACTTGACATCGCCGTAGGTCGCTTCCCCGTTAAGAGCGAGGCCGAGGCCAAGGTAGCAGTTGACAAACTCGTCAAGTATACCCTGTCACCCACACTCTCGCCTTGGAAGAGCCAAATCATGTTTGTTGCCGACGATGACGATAGCCAGTTTATGTCGCAATGTGAAAATTACATCAAGGCTATCAGGGACAATAACGGTAAAGATTTGTTCCCCACTCGTGTATATCTCGACGCTTATGAGTCGGTAAGTGTGGGAGCGTCACTCACCTACCCCGGTGCCCGCAACGACATGTATGGTCGCCTGAGAGATGGTGTGCTACTGTGGTGTTACAACGGCCACTCAAGCCCCAATGTAATTTCAGGTAACGGGCTGGTACGCCGTAGCGACTATCTCAATAACATGTATTACAGCAACTTGCCTCTGATGCTGGCTACAACCTGTGAGCTTGCTCGATATGATGCAGTCGAGGAGTCGGGCGGCGAGAATATGTTCCTCAACCCCAATGGTGGAGCAATTGCTGTGATAAGTGCTGCTCGCCAGGCCACCATCGGCGGAAATGCTACACTAGGCACGAATATATACAATAACATGTTCCGCTACGACGGCAACGGCAAGACCATGCGTCTAGGCGATGCCTACAAGAATGGCAGCAATGCATTCCGCTTGTCAAATAGCTCGCGTTACACCCTGCTGGGCGACCCTGCAATGCGACTGGCAACACCACAATACCGTGCTCGCATCGAGACCATCAACGGCAAGGCTGTTGACCCCGAAAACCTGCCCATGTTCAAGGCACGCCAGACGATGACCTTCACTGGTCACATCGTTGACTACAAGGGCAACAAGGTAAACGACTTCAACGGCTCGATACTGAGCACTCTGTATGACTGTGACCAGAGCGTGACCACACACGGATATGTTTCCGACAAGTTCACTTACCAGGAGCACAGCAACCGCATAGCTATGGGCAAGGACTCGGTGCAAAACGGTGACTTCTCAATCAGGATCACAATCCCATCAGAGATTGTTGCCAACTATGACAACTACACTCCCGCCCTGCTGAGCCTGTATGCTAGCGACGTGACTAAGAAGGTGGATGCGATGGGCTCGAGCGAGGACTTCTACATCTATGGCTATGACGAGACTGTAGACGCCGACACCAATGGCCCCGAAATCAAGTTCTTTGGTCTTAACAGCGAGAACTTTAACGACGGCGACGAAGTCAACGAGTCTCCGCTCGTGATTGCGGCAATAAGCGACGAGAGCGGCATCAACTTCTCTAACGCCGGCATTGGCCACGCAATCACACTCACGCTCGATGACAAAACCATCTACTCTAACTTGAGCTCTTACTTCACACCTCAAAGTACAACCAAGGGCAGTGCTGGTACACTCAACTACCTGCTTAGCGACCTCGAGAATGGCTATCACACACTGCGCCTGCGCGTGTGGGATGTATTCAACAACATGAGCGAGAAGACGATAGCCTTCAAGGTTGTCAAGGGACTCAAGCCCGAGATATATGAGGTTTACACAACACACAACCCTGCATCGACCGAGACCACATTCTATGTGAAGCACAATCGCCCCGATGCAACGCTCAATGTAGGCATAGAGGTATTTGACCTCATGGGCCGACTGGTGTGGAAAACTCAACAAGGTGGCAAGAGCGACATGTTCACTTCATTCCCCATCACATGGAACCTTACCGACCTGTCGGGGACACGCGTTCCTCGCGGTATATACCTGTACCGCGCAACAGTATCGACCGATGGTGTGCGTGAGGCGACTAAATCAAAGAAACTCGCAGTTACAGGTCAATGATTTTGAAAAATAAAAAAAAATCATTAACTTTGCGAATTGATAATCAATGAGCGAAACTAAAAACATACAACGAGATATATTGCCAGAGCCTACGTTACGGCGTTTGCCATGGTATCTTGCATACGTTAGACTTCTAGACAATTTGCACGTAGAGACTGTGTCGTCGACGCAAATTTCTAAGGAGCTTAATGTGGATGCATCGCAAATTGCCAAGGACTTGTCGTTTCTCAACATCAAGGGAAAGACACGCATTGGCTACGATGTACACTCGCTGGTCAAGGAACTTGACAACTTCTTGGGCTTCAAGAAAAAGCACAGTGCCATCGTGATAGGTGCCGGCAGCCTGGGTGCAGCGCTCATGCAAGATGTGGGCCTCACACAGTATGGCCTCAATATCGTTGCAGGTTTTGATGTTGATAGCAAGGTAATAGGCTCAAGCGTGTGCAACATCCCCATTTATGACATTGAGGAGCTTGCCGAACGCCAGAAGCAATACAACGCGTCGATTGCAATACTCACAGTGCCAGTTGAGCACTCACAGGCTGCAGCCGACATAGCAATAAAGAGCGGCATTAAGGCCATATGGAATTTTACCCCATTCCGCATCAAGGCTCCTGCCAATATCGTTATTGCCAACACTTCGATCTATGCGCACTTGGCGATCATCTACAATCGCATGGACCTGAAGAAATGACAAATTAGGAAAACCGGTCAACAAGGGTTGTGGTGCACGAGGCACTGATTCTCCCTTTTATTGACACATAAATATATAGAGTTATAGAACGTGAAACTACTGGTAGTCAACGGAACGAAAAGCACTGATGGCAATATATCGGTTACACTGATGGCCGACTCGACGCTCATGCGTAGTGGAATGCCGTTTTTCATCCCTGACTTTGCCCCCCACTTTGCAGTTACGCCCATGCTGGCACTGCGCGTGGGCCGCGTGGGCAAGTGCATTGCGCGCCGGTTTGCTCATCGCTACATCGATGCAGTGACAGCGGCTATCGTAGTTACCCCTCTCGACCACGAGTTTAACCCCATGCAGGAATGCGACATGATGCACGCATTTGACGGAGCAACCATGATGGGCGCATGGCAGGAGTTTGACCCGGCCGAGTTTACCTACTCAATGCAGTGGACCTACAACGGCGAGCAGCACAGCATGAGCGCAGCCGATGTGACCACACCATATGAGCAGGTTATTGAGTATATAAGTAAGTTTGGTACCATCAAGATGGGCGATGTCATATGCATAAGTTCACCCGCTATTAAACCACAGGTGGTTAAGATTGAGGACCGCCTGGAAGTGAGCATCGCAGGCAATGTGGTACTGAAAAGTAAGATAAAATAGATTAAACACTGTAAACGCTACTGACATGTTAGTGAACAAACGCTTTTGGGGAATGATTTTAGTAAGCACAATGATTGCGCTTACGGCTAATGCTTTGTCTCTTTCACACTACGCAAAACAATCTAAACTGGCAACCGGCAAATGGGTAAAAATCGCAATACCCACCGACGGTGTCTATGAAATAACTGATAGCGAACTGCTTGAAATGGGTTTCAGCGACCCATCAAAGGTTCAAGTATATGGTTGTGGCGGACATGTCATAAGCGAAGTGCTCGATGGCTCGGCCCCCGACGACCTGAAGCAAATTCACACAGCGCGTTACAATGGCAAGTTGTGTTTCTACGGTCAAGGTCCCACAGCGATGACACTGACCGACCCTCGCACAAAGCCATATTATACCCGTCAACTCAACACATATTCTACCAAGGGATATTACTTCCTGACCGAGAGTGCCACCACTCGCAATGTTGAGGTGCAAGTGCCTGCAACTGTTCCCGGAACTGTAGCACGCAACACCAGCCTTGACTATTTCATGCACGAGAACGACCTGTTCTCAATAGGTTACTCGGGCAAGACACTGCTGGGCGAGAACCTGGGTAGTGAAGGTGCGACATTTGACTACAGTCTCGATGGTCTGGCAAATGGCGAGCTTACAGTGTGTGTAGGCGTTGCTGCCAACGCTACAGGTACATCCTATGCCGAGGCTACAGTAATCAATAGCGACAAGTCGTTCCCCGTGGGCTTCACATTGTCACAGTCAAAGATGCTTGCTCCTGCCGACACTCGCGAGTATTACAAGCAGGTGGCTCCCTGTGCCAAGGTCATCACCGACGGCATTGAGCCTCAAGGCAAGCTCAGAATCAACATCAACTGCCCGCTGGGTACAGTCAACACAGGACGTCTCGACTATTTCATCATTACATATAATAAAAATAATGTAATCCTTGATGGTCACGATAGCCAGACAGCAATGGGATTTGCTCAGTTGAGCACCGAGGACCGCATCCAGCTGCCCGGCGCAACAGCATCTACAGTACTGTGGTGTGTCGATGAGCCCGATGCTCCCATCTCTTACACTCTCGACCCCATTACCGATGCCGAGACCGAGGCAATCACAGGCTATGAGTGCAGCCCTCGCTACTCAAGCAAGGCAGCACAGTTTGTTGCATTTGACCCCGAAGGAACACTTATGAAGATTGCTGGTTATGAGCAAGTTGAAAACCAGAACCTGCACGCAATGGAAGTGCCCGACATGCTCATCATCACCAACAAGTTCTTCATGGCCGAGGCTCAGCGCGTAGCCGACCTGCACAAGACCGCTGACGGCCTTGATGTAGTCGTTGTCGACCAGGAACAAATCTACAACGAGTTCTCATCGGGTACTCCCGACGCCATGGCTTATCGCATGTTGTGCAAGATGCTCTATGACCGCGACAAGACCAAGTTCAAGTATCTGCTGCTCTTCGGTCAAGGTTCGTATGACAACCGCGGACTGGTAAGCGTGAAGGAAAATCGCATCCTCACATATCAAAGTACCAATAGCGAAAATCAAGACTTCACCTACACCAGTGATGACTTCTTTGGCCTGCTCGACGACAACTCAGGCAGCCAGACAACCATCAACAACGACATCCTGCGCCTGGGTGTAGGTCGCTACCCCGTAGCAAACCTCGACGAGGCCAAGGCCGATGTTGACAAACTCGTGAAGTATGTAAGCGCTCCCGACTATGGCGCATGGCGCAACGATGCACTGGTGATTTCAGACAAAGAGGATGGCGACCTGCACATTTTCCAGGCCGAAGGCATCAACAACATGATTGAGCAAAGCAACCTCAACACCAACATGAATACAAATAAGGTGTATCTTGAAATGTTCCAGCCCACACTCAACGACGCAAGCACCTATACCGATGCTCGTAACCGCCTCATCGAATACTGGCAGAGGGGACAATACTTCACAACCTACATTGGTCACGCTGGTGCACTTGCATTCACAAAAAGCAAGCTGTGGACATCAACACTGGCTCAAACAACCAAGTATCCTCACCTGCCCATCATGACAACTGCATGCTGCGAGGTGGCACGATATGACAGCGACGAGCGCGGTATTGCCGAGTACATGTTCCACGCTCCCGAGGGTGGTGCAATAGCATTGCTCACAAGCACACGCCAAACATACTCTGACCAAAACAACATCATGAACGAGTGCTTCATCAGAGGCATGTTCAGCTATGCTGCTACAGGCGAAATGCCCACCCTGGGCTATGCCTACATGAAGTGCAAGCAAAACTTTGGTCCCACAAGCTACGGCAACAAGTTGTCTTATGTACTGCTGGGCGACCCCGCAATCAAGATAAACTATCCCAAGCCCTTGTTTAGCGTCAACACCATCAATGGTGAGGATGTAACCACTACCGAGACTGCAATTGAGACCGCTCCCATGCAGACAATCACAATCACCGCTCAGGTAAACAAGGCAAATGGCGACATTGACACCGACTTCAATGGCGATGCGACAGTAACACTGTATGACACCAAGCGCCTGCTCAAGCACACAGTAATGGAGGTAACACTTCCTTACACCGAGCGCGATGTATTCTATCCTCGCGATATCCTGGGAAGCGTTCAGGGTCGTGTAGTCAATGGCGAGTTCACTGGCAGCATCATCGTTCCCCGCTTTGAGAAGGGTCAAAACGAGGGCGCCCTCATACGCCTCTACGCTCACAAAGACGACAGCGAGGAGATGGTCAACGGCGCCTTTGACAACATCACAATTGCCGAGTACAACGAGGAGACAGCCATCAGCGACGATAATGCGCCCATAATCGAGTCAATGTTCCTGAACGAGGAGAGCACATTTGCAACAAGCAATATCGTTCCCGCCAGCTCAACATTGTACATCAGCGCAAGCGATGACGTCTCTATCAACACTCAGACATCATCAATCGGCAACTGCATGAAGCTGCAACTCGACGGCAAGACTAGCTTCCCACTGATTAAGCAAAATGCAGTATCAAGCGACGAAGGCCGCAATCTGGCAATCTCATTCCCTCTCGAGGGCATGAGCGAGGGCATCCACACCCTTACTTTCACAGTATTTGATGTGGCTGGCAACTCGGCTTCACGCTCAATCACATTCATCGTTGCTCCCACCAGCAATGTAGAGCTGGCAAGCATCGACGATCCCGCACTCGAGGATGTCAAGTTTGACATCGCCGAGACATCACTCGCAACAACCCCCGAACTCAATATCAAGGTCATCAATGCACAGGGCGAACTCGTGTGGAGCGAGAAGGCTAGCTCATTCCCCCTGACTTGGAACCTTACCGACAACGAGGGCAACCGTGTCAAAGCTGGACTTTACAAGTACTTTGGCACATACAATGATGGTGTCGTTTATGGCGGTACAGCTATCAACGATTTCATCGTAATTGACTCTGTAAAGAGCAATAAATAATACTGAAAATAAGCGCAACAACTATAAGCTTAAGGGGAGAGGCAAGAGAGCCCCCCGCAATACCTATTATTACTTTTTATTTACACTTTTTATTAATACCTTATGAAGAGTACGATACATAACCTTATTCGCCGCATGGGCACTATTGCAGCAATATGTTGCACTGTGCCGTTATGTGCCTATGCGTTTTCAGTTGATAGGTACAGTAAAGTATCTAAACTTGCTCAAGGCAAATGGGTTAAGATTTCAGTAGCCAGTGATGGTATATATGAAATCACCGATAGTGAACTGCGAGCAATGGGATTCAGTAATCCACAAAATGTACAAGTGTTTGGAAACGGCGGTCATGCCATAAACGAGTACCTAGATGGTAGTGCGTTGGATGACTTGACGCAAGTGAGTGTGGGCCGTTACAATGGCAAACTGTGCTTCTATGGGCAAGGACCACGAGAAATGGTGATAACCGACCCCACTACAGCTACGCCCCACTACACGCACACCAACAACACATGTTCGACTGTGGGTTGTTACTTCTTGACAGAGAATACTACGCAAAAGAATATTGACACGCAAGCTGCAGGCTCGCGAGGAAGCATTGAGCGCCTCACGAGCCTCGGTTATTTCTTGCACGAGAAGGAAAAGTTCAACTATGGATACTCGGGCAAGACCTTCCTGGGCGAGTCGATAGACAACGGCGGCATCAAGATAGACTACTCACTGCCAGGCATTGCCGACAGCACAATCGTGGTAAATGTGTCGGCAGCGGCCAACTGTGACGGTACATCGTATGTCGAAACCAATGTCGTTGCTGGCGGATGCACCACGCCCGTAGTTTACACCCTGAGCAAGTCTAAGGTGACAGCTGTGAGCCTGTCGTCAAGCCTGCTGTACTACAACATGGCCAGTCCATTTGCAGCAGTCAACACTCACGGCATCTAC
>JAGHTV010000461.1 GCA_018065165.1 Candidatus Sodaliphilus fimicaballi
ACGCCTACATGGCTGCCTACCATATCACATCCCTAGCGGGATGTTGCACCCATTCTCCCCATCCTTTTCTTGTCTCACCAACCAGGAAAATCCTCTGATCCATTATATTTCGGCGTTCTTGTAGTCTAAAATATACCACTGAAAGAAAAACTAGGCCCTAGCCGTGTGGCTGGAGCCTAGTCTATTTATTGTCAGTTGTTACTGGACCTGTTTTTTTACTTTACAGCAATCTTGGTTGCAGTGCCGTCGGTGTAGCGTACCACATAAATGCCGTTGCCAGCGGGAACCTCGGTGCCCATGAACTGACCGTTGATGTTGTATACACCAGCAACAGTCTTAACGCTAGCAGCATTCACATCGTTAACACCTGTTACAATGCTTGCGACCTCTTCCTTCACGTTCTGCAGGCTGTGATAAGTGGGTGCGAGACCTGATTCCTCGGTGTAAACCGCCTTGATGAAGAAGGTGATTGTAACTGTACCGCTACCGTCGGGTAATTTGATCATTGGAACGCTTGAGTATATGGGGTTGCCATTGCTGTCATTTCCGCTGATTGTGAATGTCTTGTAGTTAGCCACGCCTGTTACGCTGGGGTCATTTTTGCTCTTCTCGATAGAGCACAACTTCGTAGCGTTGTCCATAGCGGCGTTCAAAGTGCTGTTAGCGTCAGAGTAAGCCTCGTCGCTTGCGTCGGTAATCTTTTCTGTTCCCTTGTGCTCGTAATAATAGAGCTCGTAGCGGTCAACATACTGGTCGTTGGCAGTTGCATTAAACTCAATGGGGCAAGCAAGTTTCTTCTTATCGGTTGTAACCATAAGAGACTGGAGAAGCTTGTCATTCTCATTGTCTATAGCAACATCAAGAGTAAGATCTCGAGTACCGATATTTGCTTTTACGAGTCGGTAAATACCACCACGACCATGCTCGTCGTCAGTGTCATACTCGTTGTTGTTGAACTGTTCGTCGGTGCAATAAACATAGGGGTCAATATCTAATACGATTTCACTCATTGTGCGACATGTACCACCGTCGGTTACCCAAGGATTTGACGCTGATTGCTTTACATCGCTAGCATGATGATGACGCGTTCCCTTGTCATTCCACTTGCCAGTAACAACGTTTTTCAGTTGAAGGGGTTGTAAAATATTTCCTTCACCATCAGTTTCTACTCCCGCGATGTCGCAGTTGTGCCATTTGGTTATAGCAATACCATCGTCTGCTCCACGTTCAAAATGTACATAACCATGATTGACAACATTGCCCTGCTCATCCTTACGCTTAATCTCAATATTACCATCGGTTTTTGTAATACCAAAAATGGGATTGATTGTTGCAGCTTGGCTTGATGCGTAACCACGCCAAGTGTTTACAGTTTCTCCATTTACCTGTACATTCTCCTTGAAGTTGTCGTCAACATTCTGGTCAAAGCAGGGACCAAAGTTAGAGAAGTTGTAGATGTAGAACTCATTATCGGCAGACTCATTTTCAATATATTCTCCAATAGCACTGAATGTTTCGTCTGTTCCGTTTTTCTCGTGAGATACAGCAATGTTGGGATTGTAATGGCAGAACTCAATTGCATAGAAATCTTTGTATGAAAGAACTTTTCCTGTTGTAGCATCGTGAATAGCAAAACGGAAGAAATTAGAATTGATACCACCTAATTCGGTATTAAGCCATAATTTATAATCATAATTGTCGTGAGGATGATTTGCAATATCCATTGAGGTGACAATCCAGAAATCACGCATTGTCCAAAGTTCCAATGCGTCTGATACGTCATCGTTTTGGTCGTTAGATATAATATTGCGCTCAAAGATGTTTGACAGATTTGCCTTAATGGGAGTTTCAACACAGGGAGGCATATTTGTTCTGTCACAATACGAGTAACAGTTTATAGAACCGTAGATCGTATTATCAATATTTCCTGTTTCGGTGTTTCTAAGAGGGATGCGTTGCAACTTGTCACTTGACTGATAAAAACTATATTCTGGCTTTGATAAATCAAGTTCTAAATCGAAGAGACCGTTGAAAAGATTCTTTGCAACAATTACATTTGGATTATCACCCTTGACAAAAGTTACATCACCATATACATCCTGTATATATCGGTCGTACTTGTGAACGAAGGGACCTTCTGGGTCTGTAAACATACTCGGATATGTGCCTTCGTCGGCTTGATAAGTGGGGCTGTAGCAAGTCATAATTACGTGACCACCATTACGAGTCATGTATTCAACTACCTCATTTGCTTCACCAGTGAAACCTTTATCCCAATCTCCAGCAAATGAATTAATAGAAACAGCACAGAGTGCGAGTAAAATTAAATTTTTGATTTTTTTCATCTAATTATAATATATGTGTTTTAGTTTATAAAATCTATAATCAGGTTAGAATACAATAATAGTCCACTAATGTCAATGAAAATATAGTCAAAATAGTTGTTCCCTTGTATTCCTATACAAAGTTACCACTATTATTTTTAATGAACAAAAAACGACCGTATATTTACGCTTTATTAACTAAAAAACTGAGAGTTACGTTAGAGTTTTCTGCTGTATTTTGTACGAGGTTGTGATAAATATTTGGTCGATATTTTGCCTCGCCTACAACTTATCGTGACAGAGGCGTATTATACAATAATATGCAATTGTAATATGCGTATTATCCTTGCAAGCGTGCATTTTTATGCATAGTTTCAAAGTAATTAATCTCTGTGTCTGTAGGAGATGAACTCTAGTCTGCTAGAAACAAAAAGTTTGCATTTGCGTTTGCGTTTGCGTTAAAATGTCGTAACTTTGCAGTTTAATAAAGAATTTATTAAAACACGATGGATAAACTTAATATCACATACGACGCTCCTAAGGGCGAATTTAGCAAGAAACTGTTTATTGAGACATATGGCTGTCAGATGAATGTTGCTGACAGCGAGGTTGTTGCTAGCGTTATGAAAATGGCTGGCTATGACACGACCGACGATCTGGACCAGGCCGATGCCATTTTTATCAACACTTGCAGCATTCGCGACAATGCCGAGCAAAAGATTTTCAACCGCTTGAACATGCTCAACACCATGCGTCGCAAGCGTCCCAACCGCCTCATTGTGGGCATCATAGGCTGTATGGCCGAGCGTCTCAAGGAAACCCTCATCAACGACTATGATGTGGATGTGGTTGCTGGCCCCGACTCTTACCTCGAGCTGCCGTCGCTCATAGGCATGGCCGAGAATGGCGAGAAGGCCATCAATGTTGAACTTTCTAAGACCGAGACATATCGCGACATCATTCCTACCCGTGTGGGTGGCAACGGTGTGAGCGGCTTCATAAGCATCATGCGTGGCTGCAACAACTTCTGCACCTACTGCATCGTGCCTTATACTCGTGGTCGTGAGCGCAGTCGCGAGCCCCAGAGCATACTCAACGAGCTTGCCGACTTGCAGCAGCGTGGCTTCAAGGAGGTGACCTTGCTGGGCCAGAACGTGAACTCTTACCTCTACAAGAACGAGGATGGCACTGCCGTTGACCTTGCCAAGTTGCTCGAGATGGTGGCTGATGCTGCTCCCGAGATGCGTGTGCGTTTCACTACAAGCAACCCCGAGGACTTGAGCGACGAGATTATCGCCGTGATGGCAAGTCGCGACAACATATGCAAGCACATACATCTGCCAGTGCAGAGCGGCAGCAACAAGGTGCTCAAGCTCATGAACCGCAAGTACACTCGCGAGTGGTACCTTGACCGCATTGCCAAGATTAAGGCTGCGATGCCCGATTGCGGCATCTCGACCGACATGTTCACCGGTTTCCACGACGAGACCGAGGAGGACTTCCAGGAGACTATGTCGCTGATGCGTGAAGTGGGCTTTGACTCAGCATTCATGTTCAAGTATAGCGAGCGTCCTGGCACATTTGCCAGCAAGAATTTGCCCGACAATGTCCCTGAGGAGGTGAAGATTGATCGCCTCAACCGCATGATTGCCTTGCAAAACGAACTGTCGCTGTGCAGCAACCGTGCCGATGTGGGTAAGACCTTTGAGGTGCTGGTTGAGGGCTACAGCAAGCGTTCTAAGGAAGATATGTTTGGCCGTACTCAGCAAAACAAGGTCATCGTGTTCCCCGCTGGCGAGACTCAAGTGGGCGACAAGGTGATGTGCAAGGTGGAGAGTGCAAGCAGCGCTACGCTTAAGGGGGTAAAGGTTTAAGTATTTAAGTATTTAAGAGTTTAAGAGTTTAAGAGGTTAAAGGGTTAACTATTTATAGGGTTTTCTAGAGATTCTAGATTGTCTGGAGTTTATATACTAAGGGTGCAAGAGCGATTGTGGAATAGTAACTTCATCAAGGTGAGCATGGCAAACTTCTTGCTGTGGTTTGCCTTTTATCTGCTTATGCCACTCTTGCCACTGTACTTGAGCGAGACATTCCACTCGACTAAGGATGTGATAGGCGCTGTGCTCAGCGGTTACACTATCGTTGCCTTGCTGTCGCGTCCCTTCAGTGGCTTTATTGTCGACAGTTACCCGCGACGACAGGTGCTGCTCACGGTATATTTCTTGTTTTTCATCTTCTTTGCTGGCTACATTGCAGCAGGGTCGTTGCTCGTGTTTGGCATCGTGCGTACGCTGCACGGAGGTCCGTTTGGTGCACTCACGGTGGCCAACAGTACCGTTGCCATCGATGTGCTGCCATCGTCGCGCCGCAGCGAGGGCATAGGCTATTACGGCTTGAGCAACAATATGGCTATGGCTGTGGGGCCCACGGTGGCTGTGTATCTTTATGAGACGATACACGACTTCCAAGTGCTATTCTGGCTGGCGTTTATCATAGCGGGCATAGGTCTGCTGGTAGATGCTACCGTTAAGCTGAAGCCTCGCGAACTGGTGCGTAACAAGAGCAAGTTGTCACTCGACCGCTTCTTCCTGGTTGCTGGCGTGTGGCTGTTCCTGGATATGATAACCTTTGGGTTCTCTTATGGCGTGCTCAGCACCTATCTGGCTATATATGGCAAGGAGGTAATGGGAATGACAAGCAGCACGGGAACCTACTTCCTGATACTTGCCATAGGACTTATGGCGTCGCGTCTCGAGGGTGCGTCGTCGCTACGTAAGGGCAAGATAGTATATAACGCTGCCATAGGCATGGTAATCTCGGCCGTGGGTTATGCACTCTTTGTTGCTGTGCCCAATGTGTGGGGCTACTATGGCTCGGCAGTACTCATAGGTATGGGCAACGGTCACATATGGCCTGCCTTCCAGAATATGTTCATCAATCTCACTACCCCCGACCATCGAGGTACGGCCAACTCTACCGTGCTCGTTGCGTGGGATGTGGGTATGGGCCTGGGTGTAGTTGTGGGTGGCGTGATGTCAGAGTTCTTTGGCTACGCGGCAGCCTTCTGGAGTGGCGTGGTGGTCAATGTGCTGGGCGTGACACACTTCTACCTGCACAGCCGTTTCCACTATAACCGCAACAAACTCGTTTGAGAAACTGATAAAACCTACTGATATGAAGATTGTAGTACTTGACGGATATCCCGGTAATCCTGGCGACCTCTCGTGGGACGAGCTCGAGCAGGTGGGGCAGTGCGATGTGTATCACCGTACCGCACCCTCGCAGATTCTGGATCGCTGTGCTGGGGCCGATGTGGTGCTGGTAAACAAGGTGGCTATCACCGACGAGATAATGGCACAGTTGCCATCGCTCAAGTATCTGGGCGAGATGGGTACGGGCTATAACAACATCGATGTGGATGCTGCCCACAAGCGTGGCATCGTGGTAACCAACGTGCCTGCCTATAGCACAAACTCGGTGGCACAGATGGCAATAGCCCACTTGCTCAACATTGCTTGCCGCACAGGTCACTACACCCGTCAGGTGCGTGCTGGTCGCTGGAGCGACAGCAAGGACTTTTGCTACAGCGACACTCCTCTGGTTGAGCTTGCTGGCAAGCAGATGGGTATTGTGGGTATGGGCCAGATAGGCTCGGCAGTAGCACGCATAGCAACAGCGCTGGGGATGAGTGTTATGGCATTCACCTCCAAGTCGCAAGACCAGTTGCCTGCAGGCACCATGATTGCTCGCGACCTAGACCAGCTGTTCTCGACCTGCGATGTAGTGTCACTGCACTGCCCGCTCACACCCGAGACAAGCGGTATGGTCGATGCTCGCCGCTTGGCGCTGATGAAGCCCACTGCAATCCTAGTCAACACCAGTCGCGGCATGCTCATCGACGAGCAGGCACTGGCCGACGCCCTCAACGCAGGAACCATAC
>JAGHTV010000054.1 GCA_018065165.1 Candidatus Sodaliphilus fimicaballi
CTATAACACCAAAGTTGCTCACACGACTCTGGTCATTCATGCCGGCACCAGTAAAGAACGACAGGAATGACAGTGCGAGATATATCGCAGTCAACGAGCATATTATGGCAAAAATGATGCGTGTGCGTCCATTCTTAAAGAACGCTCCAAATCGCTGCAAAACAGTCTCGTTGTGAGCAGTATCTTTGGGCCTCAGGTCATTACTTTTCTTTTCGTCGTGACCTTTAGTTGCATTGGCAATGTTGGGGTTATATGTTTCGTTATTCATCGTTATATAGAGTTTTATCGTTTATTATCGTGTTTAATCTTTTATCCAGAATCGACGGGTAAAGAGGACAAGAACTGTAAACAATTCAAGACGACCTACCACCATTTCAAATGCCAATACCCACTTACAAAGATCGGGCAAGTTGGCAAACTTATCGATACCACCAGTCATCTCGCCATAACCAAAACCAATGTTGCTGATGGCAGAAAGTGAATTGAACATGGCATCAAAAGCGGGCATTCCATACAATGTAAGTATTACCGCAACAGCAACCAGGATAAAGACATATAGTGCCAAGAATGCAAGCACCTTGTCAATTACGCCTCGTGATACCGACTTGTTGTTAAGTCTAATAGCGGTAACTGCATTGGGATTGACAGCTTTATACAACTCGTTGCGTACATACTTGAACAATACAATGAAACGGTCAATCTTGGCACCACCCGATGTAGAACCTGCCATGCCACCAAAGAACATAAGCATAAGCAACAAGAAGAATATGAACTGTCCAGATTCCTCATAGTCAATACTAGAGAAACCAGTAGAAGTAATAGCAGAGATGGTATCAAATATAGAGTATAGGATACTGTCAGAAATCGTGTCGCAGAAGCCCATGTACTGCACACGGCAGAAGATGGCAATAGAGCCAAATATAATGACACCCAGGTACCAACGCAGTACAGCATTCTTGTATACCAATTTCCAGTTGCGCTCGGCAAACAGAGTATATATAACCGAGAAATTGATACCGCACATTAACATAAACGAAATGATTACTGCATCAGAATAATAATCGTGCCAGTAATGCAGTCCATCGTTCATGGTTGAAAAACCACCAGTTGATACCGTACTCAATGTGTGACAAATCGAGTCAAACCAATTCATTGGACCCAACAACAACAACCCAAACATAATAACCGTCATTGTAATGTAAATGGTCCACATGCTCTTAGCAGTTTGGCTCACGCGTGGGCGTACACGCTCGTGAGTGATACCGGTCACTTCACTACTGAATAATGTAACACCGCCCTTATAGTTGAGCATAGGCAACACAGCCAGAGTAAACAAGATGATACCCATACCACCTACCCACTGGCTGAGAGAACGCCAGAAGACAATGCCTCGAGGCAGGGCTTCAACATCGCTAATCACCGATGCACCTGTTGTAGTAAAGCCCGACATGGTCTCGAAGAATGCATCGGTAATGCCATCTACTGTAGAAGAAAACAGCAATGGCAACATGCCAAACAGCGAGAACACAAACCACACACTAGAAGTGAGAAGCAAGCCCTCACGCTTGTGCATAGTAGAATTGCGGTACTTATTACGGAAACCATAAGTGAGCAGCAATCCCACAGTTATTGTAATAGCTACTGTCTTTAAGAATGCCGTGGCAATACCAGTCTCACCATAATACAGCGAGACTCCTGCGGGCAAAGCAAGGAAGAAGCTCTCAATGACGAGAAGCCATCCCAGTACTCGCAGTACCATTACATAGTTTATGCTATATGCAAAGCGGCTCATCAATTAAATATCTTTTCAATTTTGTGAATGCGACCAGCAAGACAGAATACAACCACATGGTCGCCCGCCTTGAAGCGCGTATTACCAGTAACTAGTTGTCCCTCGCCGTCACGAACAAGGCCTGCGATTGTCATATCGCTACCCAGACGCAAGTTCTTCACATCGTCGCGAGTAATCTTAGAACCTTCTTTCACCACAAGTTCGGCAACTTCGGCATCGGCTAATGCAAGACTCTTGGCATTTTCCTCGTCGCTATCAAGCATAATCTGGAAAATGCGACTAGAAGCCAACAGTTTCTTGTTGATAATTGTACCAATGTTAAGTGCCTCGGCCTCGTTGAAGTATCGCAAATTCTCGACCTGAGCAATTGTCTTGCGTATGCCATGCTCCTTTGCCATCATACATCCAAGTATGTTAGCTTCGCTAGTATCGGTCAATGCAACAAATACATCATAGTCAGATATACCCTCTTCCTCAAGGAAATCAGTATCGCGAGAATCTCCATTGACTACCGAACAGTTAGGATACCTGTCGGCCAGTTCCTGGCAACGGTCATAGTCCTGCTCAAGAATCTTGAACTTATACTTTGATGGTGCATTCATAAGAAGTTCCTCAGTGATAATACCACCACCCATAACAAGAACCTTTGTCACATCAATCGCTTTCTTGCCACACAGTTCCATGACCTCACTAATGTGGTCGTGAGTAGTGGCAATGTAAACGATGTCGTTGTCACAGATATAATCGTTACCACTAGGGATGATGGTCTCACGATTACGCTTTATGGCCGAGATGTGCATCTTATTAGACACATTACTCAATTTCTTGAGCTGGTTACCTACCAAAATTGAATTGCTTCTTATCTTAACACCCACAACAATCAGTTCGCCATCAAAGAGTTCAAACCAGTTGCGTACCCAAGGGCGTTTCAGGGCACTCATCATCTCGCGAGCGGCTAGGTACTCGGGGTAAATCAAGTGATCTATACCACGAGATACAAAGAAGTCGCGGTTTTCCTTGCTCAAGTAGTCAGAGTTATCGATGCGGGCTACAGTCCGCTTGGCACCTGCGTTCTTGGCAAGTGAGCAAGCAAGAATGTTACGAGCCTCATAGGGAGTTACAGCAATGAAAATGTCGGCACGCGAAACGCCTACATTCTCAAGGTCGGCAAACGAAGTAGCACTACCATGATATGTCATGAGGTTATAATCCTCAAGAGTCCTGAGCTTACGCTCATCGTTGTCCATGATGATAATGTCTTGTTCCTCGTCACTAAGCATCTTGGCCAAGTGAGTGCCAACTTCTCCGGCACCAGCAATAACTATTTTCATATCTTGAAATCAGGTTCAATCAATACAAATTCTTAACCGTCGACATAATTGAGTCAACATCAATACCACACTTGCTCTGCTGCTGCGATACCGTACCCTGGTCGATAAACAGGTCGTTTACGCCAAGACGAGTCAATGTGCACTCGCCATGCGACTGAGCCACAAGCTCGGCAACAGCACTACACAGACCACCCATCACTGTTCCATCCTCGATGGTCACGATGTGCTTGTGAGTAGCAATCATCTCTTTGACAAGCGATTCGTCAAGAGGTTTAAGGTAAATCATATCGCAATGTGTTGCATTAATTCCCTCTTCAGCCAGGCGATCAAGGGCCTTAATGACATTGTTGCCAATGTTACCTAAACTCAAGACCGCAACATTCTCGCCACGACGCAAAACTCGTCCCTTGCCCACGGGCAACTCCTTCATCTCGTTGTGCCAGTCGACAAGGACACCATTGCCACGAGGATAGCGAATGGCAAACGGACCCTTGCCCTCGAGTTGTGAAGTATACATGAGGTCACGCAAGTCGTGCTCGTTGATAGGAGCCGAGACAACCATGCCAGGAATGCAACGCAGATAGGCCAAGTCAAAGAGTCCATGATGAGTGACACCATCCTCGCCAACAAGACCACCGCGATCTATACAGAAAGTAACTGGCAACCCGGCAATGGCAACATCGTGAATAATATTGTCATAACCACGCTGCAAGAACGAACTGTATATTGCAACAAATGGGTGTAATCCATCTTTAGCGAGACCTCCAGCAAATGTAACGGCATGTCCCTCGCTAATACCCACATCAAAGGTGCGGGCAGGATAAGCCTCTTGCAACATCGTAATAGAGGTTCCTCCGGGCATTGCCGCAGTGATGCCCACAATTTTATCATTAGCGTCGGCAAGTTCGACAAGGGTCTTACCAAACACATCTTGGTACTTAAGCGGCTTGCCTGTAGTATCGCTCTTTACACGCTCGCCTGTCTCCTCGTTGAACTTACCGGGAGCATGCCATGTAGTAGGATCTTTCTCGGCAGGTTCATATCCCTTGCCCTTAATGGTGTGCAAGTGAATGAGTTTGGGACCTGTCATGTCCTTTATTTCGTTGAAGGTCTTAACAAGCTTTATAACATCGTGGCCATCAAATGGACCAAAGTAGCGTATATTAAGTCCTTCAAAAATATTTTGCTGTCCTGTAAGCAATGACTTCATTGCATTGTTGAATCTAAGCACAATGCCCTTGCCGCTATCTCCTATCACACCATGACGACGCATAAACTGATATGACTTATAACGCAGGTTGTTATAACGCTTAGAAGTGGACATATTAGTGATATAATGACTCAAAGCACCCACGGGCCGATCTATCGACATATCGTTGTCGTTGAGCACGATAAGCAAGTTGTTGTCCTGCATCGCTGCATTGTTGATGCCCTCAAAAGCCAAGCCTCCGCTAATCGAAGCATCGCCAATCACAGCTACCACCTTACGCTCATCGTTGCCACTAAGTTTGCTTGCAACCGACATTCCCAATGCAGCCGAGATAGAATTAGAAGCATGTCCTGCAATGAAAGTGTCATACTCGCTCTCGCTGGGATTGGGAAAACCACTCAATCCATCCATAGTGCGATTCTTGTTGAACATGTCGCGACGACCTGTGAGAATCTTGTGTGCATATGCCTGGTGTCCAACATCCCACACGATGCGGTCATAGGGAGTATCGAGCACATAATGCAATGCTACGACTATCTCAACAGCACCCATGCTTGAAGCAAAGTGACCTGGGTTGGTAGATGTCTCGTGAACGATAAAACGACGCAACTCGTCACACACCTGTGGCAGTTTCTCGACAGGCAATTTCTTCAAGTCGGCGGGGCTGTCAATGTTGGCGAGCAGCGGGAAGTTTTGCTGTATATATTCGTTTTCGGTCATATCTCAAATGAATTCTATTCTGTTGTTCGTTGTATGGGGTCCAAGCCTTATTTTCGCTATATAGGTGATAACCAGCGACAAACGCAAGAATGCGCATCTCGCCATCACACGGCGGCCCTATAAACTGCAAATTTACTAAATTTTCCCCATTCCACGACCCATTTTTACCATAAAGTTTCATAAAAATAAACAACCTCTTTTATCTACGATAAAAAATATCCCCTCCGCGGCCCTAATTGCGATGGCCGTGAAGGGGATGATGAGATATATGTTCCCGCCCGATGACGGGGATCAACCAATGATAGCAAATGCTTAATAAGTGAACACGCGGGTGATGGTGGCAACCACAAGTTTGCCCTGGGTGATGGTAGCGCGTGTCCAGTTGCCCTGGGCATCGCGGGTGTAAGCAACCTTGTAGGTCTTGGGGAGGCCCTTGCGAGTTACTCTCCACTTGCTGTTACACGTGTGGCGTGTCTTCACGCAACTGGTGATGTCGCCGTGGATATCGCGGGTGAAGGTCACCATATCCTTGAAGTATTCGGTGTCGTCCACGCCATCCTCCTCGACATATCCGGTGAAGCCCGACATGCGGTCGTATTCGTCGTAAGTATAGATGTACTTGGGTTCGTAACCGTCTTCGCGTGAAATCTTGGTAATCAAGCCCTTAGCATTATAGAACACAAGACCCTGGAGTGCATTGGCCTCGGCCGACTCCAGTTCGCCCTGCGCATTGTAGCCGTAAGCGATGTCTACCTGGTCCTTGAACGACTGCTGCTGCTGCCACTTGCCGCCCTCGAGCATGTACATGTTGAACACCTCCTTCAGCAGGTTACCGTTGTTATCGTAAACATATCTTGTGATGTCCTTGCGGTCCTTGAAACCATAAGAAAACTGGGACTTGGAGAAACGGGTCATATAATCGATTTTGCCATTGGCGGTATAGGTCACCTCTACCCTCTCCGGGGCCATGTCAAGTCCGCCCGCCTTGAAGGCAGGCACGGCGATGCGGCTTATATTGCAATCGGGGGTAAAGTACACGGTGTCGGGGTAAACGCCCTTGTCCTTGACGCCTACTAACCTGTTCATGACAACTTTCTGCACCATCTTGCGGGGAGATCCCTGCAGGTGCATCATGGTGCGCTGGTCGCGCTGCGGGGCAAAACGCAGGTCCACCGTGTTCATGAAGTAGCCGTCGGCAATCATGAGTTGGTCTACAGGCGAAACGACGTCGCTAAACAGCGCTATACCCTGAGCACTGGCGTCTGCGCTTGAGCACATATACATGCCCGCAGCAATCATAGCAATAAAACTTTTCTTCATCATATTGTATTTTATCGGGGTTAAATCACAGCCTTGAAAACAAGGGCTGAACATTTCAGGTACAAATATAATATATTTCCACGACTTTTGCCTAACTTTGCATAAAATTTTTAAATCTATTGATTACGACAGATGTTTAAAGAGTTTTTGATAGTGGGCGCAGGCAGTTTCGTGGGTGGCGGACTGCGCTATGTTGTGGGTCGCCTGTGCTCGATGTGGCTGGCGTGGCTCGCATTTCCGATGGGTACATTCGTGGTAAACATCGTGGGATGCCTGCTCATAGGTTTCCTCTCGGGCCTGCAGTGGACTCAGGGGATGATGAACGACAGTACCAAGTTGCTGCTTGTGACAGGTTTCTGCGGCGGTTTCACCACATTTTCCACCTTCATGAACGAGAATGCCACACTGGCACGCGACGGCAACATGACCATGATGGCAGTGTACACGCTGGCGAGCATAGTAGTGGGCTTCCTGTGCGTGATTTTAGGCAACTATATATCTAAACAACTATAAGACTATGATAGACGATATTGTAAAATTCAACGAAGAATTTGTCGACAACCAGGAATACAAGAAATACCTCACCGACAAGTATCCTGACAAGAAACTTGCAGTGCTGTCGTGCATGGACACACGCCTCACCGAACTGCTGCCAGCGGCACTGGGACTGCGCAACGGCGACGCCAAGATCATCAAGAACGCAGGCGGACTGGTTATCTCGGCATTTGACTCGGCAATGCGCTCACTGCTGGTGGCGGTGTACGAACTGGGCGTAATGGAAATCATGGTAGTAGCCCACACCACTTGCGGGGCTTGCCACATGAGTTTCAAGGACTTTGAAAAGCATATCCTGGACCGCGGCATCACCCAGCACACACTCGACACCATCAAGGAATGCGGCATCGACCTGGACCACTGGCTTGAGGGATTCCACGACACCGAAGACAGCGTGAAGCACACCGTGGCCACCATACGCAACCATCCGCTCATGCCTGCCGATGTAACCGTGAGGGGTTTCATCATCGACAGCGAGACCGGTAAACTAAACGAGGTGGCATGACGCCACCTCGCATTTATACCTTATTGTGATTTTTTCAATATTGATCAAAGAAGCCTATCACATCTTCTCGGCCAATCCAGTCATAAACGAGGGGATGTCGATAGACTGCGGACACATGCCGCTGCAAGCTCCGCACTGGATGCATTGCTCGGGCTTGCCCTCGCTCTTTACCTCGGGGGCAAAACGCTTGATAATCCACTCGCCTTCAAGCTTGTAACGGTTGTACAAAGCAAGCCATTCAGGGATATTGATTTGAGATGGACAACCATCACAGCAATAGCGACAAGATGTACACGGAACCTGTACCTGACCCTCAAACTTGCGTGCAGCCTCAAAGAGTATTTCTCGATCTTTTTCGGTAAAGAGAGTGTCGTCGCTAAAAGTCAACAAGTTGTCATTAATCTGGTCCATTGAACTCATACCACTAAGTACAACTTGAACTTGAGGCAGGCTACGAACAAAGCGGAATGCCCACGATGCTATACTCCACTCGGGATGAGCTTCGCGCAAAGGAGCATCAGCCTCGGGAGTGAGACTAGCCAGTCGTCCGCCTCTCACGGGTTCCATAACCACAATGGGTATGTCGCGCTCTTCCAGAATCTTATATTCCTCGGCAGCAGTCTTGAACAACCAGTCGAAGTAGTTAAGTTGAATTTGTGCAAAATCCCACTTGTGATGGCTGGCAAACTTTGCGAGATATTCAGTAGACGCATGAGCCGAGAAACCCAGGTAGCGAATACGTCCCTTTTGTTGCTGTTCAAGGAAGTAATCAACAGCACCCTCGTTGATATAGCGAGGACCGCTAGTGTCCCCTACACCGTGAAGGAGGTAGAAATCAACATAGTCGGTCTGTAACTGCTTGAGTTGTTCCTCAAACATTGTTTTGTGATCTATTTGGAATCCGTTATGGAATTTTGTGGCTAGATAGAAACTGTCGCGAGGGTACTTTTTCATTGTCTCGCCAAGGAACTTCTGGCTCTCGAAAGAATGGTACATCCAAGCAGTGTCAAAATAGTTTACACCGCCTTCAACTGCACGATCGATGATAGCCCTAGCAGTCTCAACATCGATGTGCCCGTCGCGTTCAGGAAGACGCATGTTGCCCATTCCTAGCCGCGATATGTTTATATCCTTAAACTTCTTGTATTGCATTAATTGAATATTACTTCTTCAATAAATACTTTAATACTGCATAACCACCCAAAATCTGGAATGCGATACCGGGATAACCCAACCAAATGTCCTGCATAGCAGCACTGAGAGAACCAGTCATAGTCCACTCTACAATACCGCCAAACAACTGATATGACACCACTGCCATAGTGACAGCAAGCAAAGAAACTCGGCCAACCTTGTTAGCAAGGAACGAAGCTGCAACAGCAAGGAACGACGACTTGACAAGAAGGATGGGCAGCACTGCAGCCGATGGCATAGCAAAGAAGATGTGATTGATTACAGGCGACATGATAGCTGTAAGGAGACCTACCTTGATACCATACTTATAGGCAGCAATAAGAGTGAAGAAATAAATGGGGAGCATGATGAGACCACCTTGAGGATAAAGATGGCACAGCTGCGGGAAAACAACATTGCCTGCAACAAACAAGGCTGCAAACGAATAAGACTTCGCTTGGGT
>JAGHTV010000432.1 GCA_018065165.1 Candidatus Sodaliphilus fimicaballi
CTATGTTGATAACCGAGCGAAGCGAGCTAGAGGGAGCGGATTGCGGTTTTAGATACCAATACGAGACCTGCTATGGTAATATCAGACTTGCCCGTAGGGCAATACACATAGCGGTATGCCGCTATGTTGATAACCGAGCGAAGCGAGCAAGATGGAGTGAGCTGGCGGCTATAGTTGTCGACACGAGACCTGTTATTGTAATATCAAACTTGCCCGTAGGGCAATACACATAGCGGTATGCCGCTATGTTGATAACCCCCACCGCCGAACGCAGTGGCGGTGGGGGTATAGAAGACATGGCGAAGCCATACCGCTCTCCCCGTAGGGGGCCTAAAACACCAAAAAAGGTTACTTAAATTTAAGTTTAGACCTCTCCGGCTTCTTCGGAAATGCCAGACCTCTCGAATTTCTCCAGTTCTTTTAGGTGTGGAAGGTATAAAAAAAACCGAGGTCCTAGTCATCACGACAGGACCTCCAGTCTTTTACCCAAAACCATGTGTAGCGGCTATGCTGTGTTCAATACTGATGGGTTTGCTAGCCTTTAGCTACACACGAAATGAATATAAATGCATATCAAACTTAAAAATCTTTACAAATATATATTATTTCTTCGTTTATTGCAAGTTATTTGCATGATTTTACCATTTGTAATAACATTGTAATATCTTTCTGGTCCATAAATCCGTAATATTATTCATATAAATGCGATAGTTATAATTTGATAATTATTTTCATTATTCCGACATAAGATGTAAATTTGCATAAAACTTATGAGAGTGTTGCGACACATAGGGTATATAATCTCGCATTTGGGCCTCAGAGGACTGTGGTGCGCATTTGTGGCTGTTATGGCAGTTTCCATTGCTACTCACTGCAATCGCTCCGTACAGGTCAATTATGCCATTCCTGAGCTGCTTTCAGTTTCGGCACCTGGCTCGCAGCATCTCGCATATACTGGTTTTGACGTATATTTCAATCCACAGTGGCATGTGCCCGCGTGCGTAGCCTACGAGCTTACTGCGGCCGAGGCGCGTGGTACTGTACCTCGCACCGACCAGTGGTTGGCCGACGAGCGTGCTCCAGGATGCCCTCAGCCCGACGAGTATTCAGGTAGCGGCTACGACCGTGGCCACATGGTTCCTGCTGCCGACCTCAAGTGGAGTCACGACGCAATGCGTGAGTCCTTCTACATGACCAATATATGTCCACAAAATCATGAACTTAATGGCGGAGCCTGGAGCGTTCTAGAAGACAAAGTGCGTCAGTGGGCAAGGAGTTATGACCGGGTAATAGTATTTACAGGCCCCATAGTTCTCCCTGCCGACACGCTAACCATAGGTCCCTCGCATGTACGTGTGCCCAGTGCCTTCTACAAGATAGTTGCTTGTGGCAAAGGCGATAGCATGCGTGCTGCAGCCTTTGTATACCCCAACGACGCCACCCCCAACAGCCCAGCCAGAGAACTGCGTGACTACGCCGTCACGATAGATGAAGTAGAAAGCCTCACCGGCATCGACTTCTTCAACGCCATGCCCCAAGACTGGCAACAACACATCGAAACCACCACCACCCTCAACTACCTCCTCCACTAGGGGGCATGCTAAATCATTAGATACATTTACAGTACTTTGCGTAGGGTGTGTGATACGTCGTCAACGGGAATCATCTGGAATTCGCCGTCGTTGGTAAGCCACACTATGGTGCGGCCTATGACCTTGATGCCTATGTCCTCGAGCATCAGGCTGTAGAGGCTCAACTGGATGGTGTAGAGCGACAGATCTTGCTCTATCATATCGTCAAACGGTGCCTTCAGGGTCTTGTTGAACTTTTGGTTGTAGTCGCTGTAAAGGCATGCATTGGTCTTGTAGTCAAGTACCATAAAGCCTGCCTTGCTGTCGTCGCCCTCGCCGTCGTAGTAGTACAGCATGTCAAATGTGCCGCATATCTGCTCCTTCAGGTTCAGTGCCTCGTCGGGGTTCTTGCCGCTGTACACCATAGCCTCGTTGAGCACTAGGTGCATCGACGAAGGCATGCTTTCCATGAATTTCACCACCGCCTCCTCCTTTGGGTGGATGGGAGCTAGGTAGTTGTAGGTAGCGTTGTACTGTGGCTTGATGGCGTCGGTGATGAGTTCGGGGTGTCCGGCCAGCAGATAGCCCAGACTCTCGCCAAACTCGTGTGTCTTAGTGCCTAGAGTCGTTGCGCGAAACGAGTTGCAACGCCATTGCTTTATCCAGTATTCGGCAGTCTCGCCGTGCTTCAGTGCATAGCGAGCGGCCTGCTTCTGTTCGTCAAACGGGAAGCGTATGAAGCGATGACCCACGCCCGACACCGAGTTGAGCGACTTGCCGTGAAGCAAGTAGCGGTGTCCGTCGGGGTAGAACTCAAGGTCCTCAAACGCTTTGAGAATCTTGCGACGAGTATCGGTAACAATCTGTGGTTCGCCCTTAATGGTAAACATTCCTCTAGGTTCAGTCATATCATTGAGAATTTATTGATTTCACTACAAATATACTCAAAAAATAAATAATATAGTGAGCGATATTGAAAAATACGCTGCTAGTTGTGAGAATCAGTAAAGCCTTTTATGACCAAATCATGACCAATTTTGGACATAGGGAGTGTTATAAAAAAGTTAAGTGGTTGATAACATTTCTGTTATCAACCACCTTAGGTACTCGGAGTGGGACTTGAACCCACACAGCCGCAATGGCCAAGGGATTTTAAGTCCCTCGTGTCTACCGATTCCACCATCCGAGCGTCTAGTTTAAGTAGACTTGCGCTGTCAAAAGCGATGCAAAGTTAATAAATTCTGCTTAATGCCCAATGCCTTGGAGCGTTTTTTTTTACTTTTTCCCTATTTTTGTGTACTTTGCTGCCAGTCGGGCCCATATTCCTTGCATGCGTCGACGCAGTTTGGCACTGAGCGAGTCGTCGCTTGTTACCCATGTTGCTGCGTAGTGATGTATGGTGCGGGTGTTGGCCGTCATATTCATTTCACTCGTGTAGTAGTTGAGTGGACAGAAGTACTCTGGCGGATATACCGTGAACCCTGCACGCTGCTGTGTGCCGTCGGCGTTAGTAGTTGCCTGGTGGCGCGATATTATGGGCCATGTGGTCTCAACAATGGTGCCTCCTCGCTTGCCTAGTCGCGATACCAAGTGCAGATGTTCGTAGGCGTCGAGCAGTTCCTTGATGAGCGTGTTGCCTGCTTCGCACGCCATGCCTAGCCCCATTGCTATCATAGGCTCGGGTTGCCCTGGCTCGGGTGCTTCAAGGCCTAGGAAGGGGCCGCGGTCGAGGATGTCGTCGAGTGGGGCTACCAACTCGACATCGGTGTCAAAGTAGATGCCTCCGTGGTTGTAGAGCACCCACATGCGGGCATAGTCGCTCACAAAGGCGTATTTCTTGAGCCGATAGGCTTCGGCAGTGTAAGGCAGCATGTCGATGTCAAAGTTGTCCTCGTTCCACTGCTTGATTTCGCATTGGGGCATATGCTTGCGCCACGACTCTATGCAGCGCACGGCCTGAGGCGGCAACTCATTGCC
>JAGHTV010000342.1 GCA_018065165.1 Candidatus Sodaliphilus fimicaballi
GAGCCGTCGCGTCGACCGTCAGTTGCGTGGGCGTGCCGGCCGTCAGGGTGACCCCGGTTCTTCAGTATTCTTCGTTTCGTTTGAGGACAAGGTCATGCGTCTCTTCGCAAGCGAGAGCATCGTCAAGTTGCTCGACCGCATGGGACTCAAGGACGGCGAGGCTATCGAGAGCAATATGGTTACCAACAGTATTGAGAAGGCTCAAAAGCGTGTCGAGGAGAACCACTTCGGCGTGCGTAAGCACCTGCTCGAGTATGACGATGTAATGAACGCTCAACGTAAGGTTATCTATACCCGTCGTCACCACGCTCTCATTGGCGAGCGCATCGGTATCGATATCATCAATACTCTCTACGATAGCGTCGAGGATATTGTTACTAAGTTTGCTGCCGACCAGTATGACGACTTCAAGTTCCAAGTTCTCAATACATTTGCAGTTGAACCTCCCTTCGACGAGGAACAATATCGTCGCATGGACGACAACAAGAAGATTGACCTGCTCAATGAGAAGGTTATCGCTGCATTCAACCGCAAGATGACTCGCCTCAGCGAGGTGGCCGATCCCGTTATCCAACGCATCGTTGCCGACCAGCAGGCCAATGGACTTGAGCCTCAAGGTCTCATCCGTGTGCCCATCACCGATGGTCGTCGCACATTTGGTATCACTATCGATATCAAGGAGGCTTTTGAGTCACACTGCAAGTCGCTCGAGAAGTCTTGGCAAAAGGCTGTCATGCTGCTCACAATCGACGAGAACTGGAAGGAACACCTCCGCGATATGGACCAACTCAAGCAGTCGGTACAAAACGCTAGCTACGAGCAGAAGGATCCTCTCGTGATTTACAAGAAAGAGGCTTACGAGATGTTCAAGGGTATGGTTGGCGACATGAACAGCAAGACCGTGAGCATCCTCATGCGTGGTCAGATTCCTGTACAGGAAGAGGACCCTGCAGCTACAGTACAAGAGCGTGAGATGCCCCAGCAGCGTCAGCAGTACAACGAGAGCCGCGGTGGTGAGCCTCGTGACGACATGGAGCGTAACGCACAGGCTCAGCGAGCTGCAGCAAGCGGTGCCGGCCAGAATCGCCCCACACGCGTGCAGCCCATCGTTGCTGGTCCCAAGGTTGGCCGCAACGAACCCTGCCCCTGCGGTAGCGGCAAGAAGTACAAGCAATGCCACGGTCGCGGATTGTAATCAAGCGATAAAGACACTATAGCAAGTGATGCAGCCTTAACCCATGGCTGCATCACTCTTTAATTAATAAATAAGACAACACTGTGAACAGATTATTTAGAGTTACTCTCGTGGCAACATTACTGCTGGCTTGCATTGATGCCAGTGCACAAAGTGTACAATACAAAACCAAAGTAAAGCAATTGCTGATATCCACTGCCCAAATAATAAATAACTTCAATAAACCTAACGTAATACCTACATATACTAAACTTGTCCTGCAATCAGATAGTACCCTCACCATGGGTCAGGCGCAAAAGTTAACTCAAGAATACATGGACACACGCTTCGTCGACTTGTGTGCCGATATGTTCACGCCATACTACTACGAACAATTTACCGAGGACGAACTCGATAACGTCATCAATTTCTACGAGACTGATAGTGGAAAACGTATGGCTTGGTGCTCCAACAAATTAAATAGTCCTGAGGTGCAGAATGTATTGGTCGAAAAAATGCAGGCTGGAATACTTGCGATAGCACTGGGTAAAGAAGTGCCTCACGTGACATGCGATGTCCCTGACTCTTTTATGGAAAAGTTTGATCGATTCAACCAGGTTGCCCAGTTCGGCGCAAAAACAGATTTGATTATCAATAGTTTGAAGTCAAATGCAGGAAATAGCCCCGAAGCCATAAAGGTATATGACAATCTTAAAAAATTCTTAAATACAGAAAGTCGGGGAATTTACGGCACAATGTTCTACATGGCATATACCGAGGATGACATGGACATACTCATTGCCCACTACAACACACCCGAGGGTAAGAAGCTGCAAGAGATGGCAAACACCATTTCGGCCTGTACGATGGAAATAGGTGCTGTAGTCGTTAAGGACTTACAGGAGTGGATTAAACAGTACAAAAAACAATAGAACTGAATTACACTGCAACACATGCAATATCGATCATTTGCTCATGCCTGTTGCCGTTTTCGTTGGGTTTGTGAAATTAAGTTAGTTAAGGAAGCTGTGTCATAATGTGATAATTTGACCTGTAGACCTGAAATTTAGCTGATGTAGGGACACTCCCGTGTTGTCTGAGCATTTAAAAGTTTAAATCGTTGTATACCAATATTCTGCATATTGTGGACGATATAGGGGTATCGTTCTCACATGCCTTTGTATTGCATTGTCGTTGTATATGATTGTATTTTGAACAGCCTCATTCCGTCTTTCCAATTACTTATCGGTGATGAGTCGCAGCCATTCGCTAAGTGGGAGTTCTATGGGACCCATGCGTGCTGGGCGTGAAGCCATCACACGGTCGTTAAGGTCGTGCAGGTAGGGTACGGCACCGCTTGCACCATGGCGAGCTATCAGGCCTTGTGCCTCATCCATTACCGAGGATGTTGCTTCCTGGGCCGATACCTGCATCATGTAGCTACGCCAGTAAAACCAGTGAGCTAGGTCGTAGGTTTGCTGCATCTCGCTCTCGTCGTCAACGTCTACACCTGTGAGCATTGTCAGTTCAACGGGTACAGGAGCCTTCTCATAGTCATAGTCGAGCACATAGTGAAATGCTTGTGCCAGCTCCATGATCTCGTCGCTATGGGGCGATGGTACATCGCTCAGTTCGGGACTATTGTCAAGCGTATACCACAACAGGTAGCGCAGGTCGTCAAGATTAAGTTCATAGTCAATGTAGTCGTCACTAGGCTCGAAGTGGGGCAGAGGTTTGCCATACTTTTCGTTGTGTAGCGATGTAAAGGTGCGCCATAGTCCAGCATCGGCAACGATGTCTTGATAGTAGCCTATCATGGCCAACACTACGCGCACGCGCACGCGCTCATCTATATTAACCAGCACGCCACACTTGTCCCATGCCCTTGCCATGTGTACTGCTATCACATAGTAATACTTGTCGGTATCACTTATCTCGGGATATCCTGGTTGCTGCTTTAGAAATTCCTTTACTGTAATCTCCATACTGTATGATAATTTTTAAGGCTAAACACTATCGCGAAGCCAGTTTGCGTTCGCGTTAAAAAGGCTGCATTCCACATCAGGAATGCAGCCTTTTGTATCGTTGATTGAGCCACGAACGGGACTCGAACCCGTGACCTTTTCGTTACGAATGAAATGCTCTACCAACTGAGCTATTGTGGCTGGTACAACACTGCATTGTGTGTTGCGTTTTCGCTGTCCTCGGCAGGCCGATTAGTACATCGTCTGCTTGCTGAAGGTAATCTTTATCTTAGCCTTGTCAAGCCTCAACCGGGCTATGGCAGGTGTAGATACCTGAGGCGCGATATTTGTAACCACGCTTGTGGGATTGCTCTGGTAGTAGTAATAGTATGACGAAGAAGTGTCGGTAAACGTTGTCACATCCATGGGAGTGATGGTGAAGTTTACATCTTCCTCGCTTATCATGCCACCCTTGGTGTTCATAATGTCAAGGAAGTAATTACGCAGGTCTGAGAAGTAGTAGCGCTTGTCAGCGTCGTCATATATTGCATAGAATGAGTCCTTGCTGTTGGTAAGGCTGTCGCCAGCAATAAAGTCGTTTTTCATCGAGGTCTTAACCATAAGCAGGTACTTGGGAGGGTTGATGCCAAACTGTGTGCTGAGTTTCTCGGCAGGAATCTCCATTTCCAGCTTGTTGATGATTGCAAGACCGTCGTTAGTATTCTTCTTGTAGTAGTCAATCACATCGGCAATGGGGAAGGTTGCTTGCACCTCATAGCCTGCAGGAGCCATTACTATTGCGTCACCATTGTCAATCATGTTCTTTACACTGGCATCAACATCAAGCTTGATGATGTTGTTTGTTTGAACCTCGGGAGTCGAGGCCATGTAAGCCTGTGTCATTGTCTTGATGGTGTCGGTAGTATCGTTTAGCGAAGTATTCTTGCGGTAATATACACGTAACTCAGTGTCGGTAAAGTTCATCACTCGACCGCTGCCAAATGAGTTCTCAATGTAGATGCCGGGGAAGTAGTTGTTGAACTCCTTAGGAGAGCGGAACATATCAGAGTTCTCGATAAACTTCTTGTAAATGTCCTTGGCAATGCTTGTGGGAGCAGGAACTTCAACCTCGCGGTGGTAGATGTAGCTCATAGAGCTTGAGTTGTACTCCGATACCAGCGTAGCTGAGTTCATTGAGTATGGAGCCGAGCCCAGCAGGTCGCTCTTGTCATAGTAATCGCTGGGGTCAAAGTCGCTGTACAAGGGAGTGGGCAGAGGCTTATTGAGCTTGTATATGTTAAGTCGCATAGGTGCCAGCGTGTCGCCGGTAAATGCGTCGGTGCTGGGCAGACGCAGGATAAACTTGCAAGAGTCAACCCAGTCAATCTTGGTGTTAGCTGTGTCAACGGCATAGGTGGGCATGAACTCGCTCACAACTTGTGACGAGAGAGTGCCGTAACCGTCGCTCTTGATAGCGCCCAGCAGTTGTAGGCTTGTGCGTGACAGCAGGCTCTTGTTCTCAACGGTCTTGCCTGTGATTGTAAACGATGAATCCTCGATGATTGAGAGTTTGGTATCGAGAATAGAACTTCCTATGGTTTCGTCGGTACATGAGTATGCGCCTAGCAACATTGCAATGGCGAATAACACATTCAGCGTTCGTTTCATATAGGATTATGATTTGTGTTAAGTTGTGTTCGTGTGTTAGAGTGTCTTGTAGAACTCAAGGTAGTTCTTTACATATTCTTCGCCTTCTGCATAGGGCAGGAAGGGAAGGCCTGACTCCTTGACGATGTCCAGAATCTCGGGCTTCACATTTGCGCTGCTCTGGATCACGCCGTCACAGTGCTTCAGCACCAGGCGGGTGAGCATAGTGTTGTCAACGGGCTTGTCGAGGATGTCGGCAAGTGTCTCGTCGCTTATGCCATCTTGTTTCAGTTTCACTGCCATGCGGCTGTCGAGTTCCTTGGCAGGTTCGTCGTCCCACAGCGAGTAAACGATCTTGGCATCGCGGAACGATGGATCGTCGCTGTACAGTTCACGCATATATACCATTGCAAGTGCTGTAATCCAACCGCTGCAGTGTATTACCTGAGGTATCCAGCGCAGTTTGCGCACTGTCTCGATCACGCCTCTTACAAAGAATATGCTGCGCTCGTCGTTGTCGTCGGGCGAGGTAACAGTCTCAAGCTCCTTGGTTAGGGTGTGTGCAAAGAAATCATCGTTATAGATGAAGTATACCTGTGCACGAGAAGGCAGTGTGGCAACTTTGATGATCAGTGGGTGATCTGAGTCGTCAATGATAATGTTCATTCCCGAGAGACGGATTACCTCGTGTAGCTGGTTGCGACGCTCATTGATGATGCCATACTTGGGCATGAATGTGCGCACCTGTACGCCTTGCTCCTGAAGGCCTTGAGGAATGTCAAAACCCATCTTTGACATCGCTGTGTCGGGAAGATAGGGCGAAATCTCTTGCGAAATGAATAATACGTTTTTAATATCCATATAGTCGGTTAGTCTAATTTTCATGCAGGCGGCCATTATTGCTACTGATTATAACCCATTTAAGTGGTTTTAGTCACATAACTTTAACTATACCCGCCAATGTGCATATATTTGTTGCAAAGTTACAAAAAAAATGCCACATATTCAACGCTATAATCTCAGTGTTTCTTAATTTTAAGTTTATTTAGTGCTAAAAGGCTGTCGGCGCAATGTTATCGCAGGTATTCCTCGGGGTTGAGTGGTGTCTGTTCATGGCGTAGTTCGAAGTGTAGCACATGCTTATGCGTTCCTCCTGTGGTATGCACTTCGCCTAGGGGTTGATTTTGAGTTACGGGTTGGCCTTTCTTCACAGTGATTTGCGTGAGTCCGGCATACACACTCAGGAACTCGCCGTGGCGCACCATCACTATGCTCGATGTTGCGTCTTGGTTGTAGATTCCCGAAACTATGCCTCCTGCCACGGCAACTGCGGTTGCGGGTAGGTCGTGGCACGCTATGTCTATGCCGTAGTTGAATGTGCTCACATGCTCGAGCGATGGGTGATGCTGACGGCCGTAGTGGGATACTATTGTGTGTCGTCCTGTGACGGGGTGGGGCAATCTGCCCTTGAAGTCGCTCAACTTGTGTCCTGTGTCGCCAAATGGCGATGCGTTGGCGGTGAGGCTTATTCGGTCCAGTTCGTGACTCAACTCGTTGGCTCGTTGTTGCTTCACGCGTAGCACTTCGTTGAGTTGTGATTTGTCCTTGAGTGTCACTACTAGCGATGCGGCCTCGTCGAGTCGTGACTGTAGCGCCATGCGTGTGGTTTGGCATGCCTTAAGGCTTGCTCTCTTGATGCTGGTAAGCTTGGCTATGCGGTCTTGACGTGCCTTGAGTTTGGCGAGCGATTGTGTTATTTCCTTGCTCTTGCTCTCACGCCACAGCGACAGTTGCCTCAGTGCACTGGCACGTTGCCAAGCCTGCTTGAATGAGTTGGCGGCAAATATGTAGGCCAGACGGTCGATGGGCGATGAGTGTGCGTTGATGTTGCGCACTACCTGGGCATACTGTGACCTGAGCTGGGCAAGTGACCATTTGTGCTTGGTTATTGAGTCGTTGACCTGTTTTTGCTCGGCCTCGATGTTGCTCAGCTGTGCTTCCAGTTGCACTATGTTGTGCTCTTGCTCGTCAATAAGCGTGGTTATGTCGTTGAGGGCACTTGTCGCACGATTGAGTGCCGACTCATCGCCATGAGCCCACACTGTCACACTCACGACTAGTGACACTGCAAGTATTAACCGTCGCTTGAGCATAATGTGGTATTATTGGCCGCTGAGCATTGATGCCAGGTTCCTGGCGTCAGCTTTCTTGTATCCTTGCGGTATTGCCGTGTCAATCTTTACCGACTGGTTCCAGTTGATTTCGTTATACTTGACTGCCAGCCCCAGTGCATGGCTCTTAATCTTGGTGTTGATGTTGAGCTGGTGGGCAACAAAGCCGGCATCGGTTTTCTTGACATCGTTATATTCTACTTTGTAGTCGGTGCTCTTTGCTCCAGCCGGTGTTACACACAGGTTGAGGATGTCAAAGTCTCGGTTGAAGTTGAATTCATACTCAAAGTCTTTCTGCTGCTCATAGGGGGTGAGTTTGTACTCATTGTCGTAGGGGACAGCGATGGCGTCGTTCCAGCAGTCAACTATTGAACCCTTGCCCAGGATAAACGGACGCCCCAGGAATATGTCTTGCAGGGTGCTCACATTAGCGGGCAGCCCGTTGGTAAGCAACGATACATCCTCGCATATGTATTGCTTATGCAGCTTGTCAATCACCAGCAGAGTGTCGCCTGTGATTACCAGTCGCCCCACTTCTAAGCCCAGCAATGGACGCAGTGATATTGCGATGCTCTTGTCACGCTCCATGCGTACATTGATTGCGCTGGTAAGGCTTTTGGGACCTTCAATTGTCATGCTGCCACCACATTGCATTGTTGTCCACTGGCCCACACGATGTGCAATTATCTGGTTGTATGAGGGAGGCTCACTTGATGTAACCTGTGGGGCTGTAGGGATAGTAGGTTCGTTGACCTGAACATTCTTGGTCGAGCCACATGCAGTGAGTGCTACCAGTACACATGCAGTGATTATGTTGCTTAAGTGTTTCATTCGTTAAATATCGTTTTGTGTTTTACTTTCTTCTGTATGAGTTCGTTGTCGGGGGCTACCTCAAGAGCTTTTTTCCATTGCTCTAGAGCAGCTTCGGTCTCGCCGTTCATAAACAGGATGTCGCCATAGTGGTCTAACACATCGGCACTGTGCTCGTCTTCGTTATCGATAGCACTCTTTATGTAGAGCAATGCCATCTTGTAGTCTTTCTTCTTGTAGAATACCCAGGCATAGGTGTCAAGGTATGTCGAGCTGTTAGGTTCCGACTTCACGGCCAGTGCTGCCATGCGTTCGGCCTTGTCCAGCTCCAGTTCCTTGAGCGACAAGAAGTAGGCATAGTTGTTCATGATGCCCACATTGGCAGGATTGTACTCGAGCGACTCGTCGTAGCACTTCGATGCCATGTCCCAGTTGTCAAGTTCTTGATATACATCGCCCATGCCACCCTTGAGGTCGCTAAGCAAGTCAAGGTCGGTACTGTCGGCCATGGCAAGTGCTGTCTTGTAAATCTCTAGCGCCTTGTCATACTCCTTCATCTGATAGTAAGCGGGGCCTATGTATCGATACAGACTTAGGCTGTCGGGGTTGTACTCGAGTGCTTTGTCGGCCGACTTGATAGCTGCCGGGAAGTCCTCGCCCATCATTTGCACTATCATCAGCTTGCGCCAACTCTCTGCGTCAGTTGGGTTTATGTCAACCACATAGCTCTGTTGCTCGGCTGCGGCATGGTAGTCCTTCTTGTAGATGAGGTACTCGCAATACAGGTCATGAACTACGGCCTCGTGAGGATGCTGGTCGATGAGTGCAGTAAACAGTTTGTTGGCACGGTCGGTCGAGTCGTTAGTTGCTATCATCTGTCGCACGGTACTCGCCAGCAGTTGCACCTTTGTGTCGATGTCGAGTTTCTCGCTTATGAGTGCCTGATAGATTTGCTTCTCGTGCTGCACCGAGTCGCCATTCATCATGTAGTATTGAGCCTTGGCAAGATAGGTGTAGCCATTGCCGGGTTCGGCCTCTTGCGCCTTGTCTAGGTAAACGAGGGCGCTGTCACGCATGCCAAACTGTTGCATCACGCTGCCCATGGTTATGTTGTAGTCAACGTTCATGGGTGCTGTGGCCAGCAGTGAGCGCATCTCGGCTATGGCGTTGACGGTGTCGTTCATTGTCACATAGTTTGAGATCTTCTTTGTCGATATCTCAAGGCTACGGCCATGCAGTGCAGCAATCGAGTCATAAGTCTCGTTTGACGCAGCAAAGTCGCCTACACGGGCATAGGCTTCGGCTAGGCGTGATTGCAACTCTATGCGGTATGGATTGCGATCGCACAACGATTTTATTGCCTTCAAGGCCTCGCCCGGATTGCCCAGTGCCATGTTGGCATCGCTATAGAATGTGGTCTCGTAGAAGTCCTCGGGATGGGCGTTAAAGTGCTCTTTCATCAACTCCAGTCCCTGTTGGGCAAGGTCGCGGGTGGTATTTTCCATGGTTATCATGCAAAATCCCAGATGAAACGATATGCTCGTGTTGGTAGGGTCTATCTCGTGAGCACGCTTGACGAGGTCGTAATAGGCATCGTTGTTGCCGTGCGATTTCTCGTTTTGTGCCTCGAGAAACATATACTCGGCCTTGCGTCGGTCCTGATTGCTCACCCCTGTTGTATCGTCGCGCGATAGTGCAACGGGAGCAACCATCACTAGCATGGCCAGTATGGGCAATATTTTAGATAATAATCTTGTCATTGTTATTGTTTACTTCGTACCGGTGTGGCCAAATCCTCCCTCACCGCGTTCAGTCTCGTCCAGCACCTCTACGGGTGTCCACTCAACTGTCTCGTGACGGGCTACAACAATCTGGCAAATGCGCTCGCCGTTCTCAATAGTTTGTGGTTCATTGCCTAGGTTGGCAAGTATTACACACACCTCTCCACGGTAGTCAGCATCGATTGTGCCGGGAGAATTGAGTACGGTAAGGCCACGCTTCAGTGCCAGTCCACTGCGCGGACGCACTTGACATTCATAGCCAGCGGGCAACTGCATGTAGATGCCTGTGTGAATCATTTCTCGCTCAAGTGGTTGCAGCGTAACGGGCTCATCGAGCCAAGCGCGCAGGTCCATACCCGCGCTTTGAGGTGTACTATACTGTGGCAGGGCGTGAGGACCCTTGTTAACTATCTTTACTTCCATAGTGAATGTTGTTTAGTTCTTTGTTGTACTACAGATTGTCTGATTGTCTCTTTTTGACGATTCTGCTTATTAAACTACAAAGATAATGAAAATGGTCGAAACTATATCTAATTACCCGTTATGTTTTGAAAATTTAAGATTTCTCAAAAATGCAATCTTATAC
>JAGHTV010000046.1 GCA_018065165.1 Candidatus Sodaliphilus fimicaballi
GTAGATATATGCTTGCAACTACCTGTTGCAGTCGATACCACATCGATGCCGTTCTTAAAGAAGCCTATCCACAGGTTGTTGCCGTCGTTGTGTATTGAGAGGGGTTTCTGGCTTGACAGATTGGCCATGGAGAAATTGCCGGTAGTGGGGTTGAACACATTTACACCGCGGTTGTCGGTACCCACCCATATGTTTCCCTTGTTGTCCTCGGCAATCTTGCGCACTCGCTTACTGCTGATGGTTCCAGGAGCCGACAGTGGCACATAGCGCAAGAAGTGAATACCCTGTTGTGGCAGGTAGTTGACACCGCTGTGGTTGGTGCTCACCCATATTCCACGCTCGCGGTCGCGGTAGATGCGGCCTATCTGATTGTCGTTGAGCGTGTAGTCGCACATAGCGTCGTTGCGCACGTTCTCGCAGGTACCTTTCAACTCGTCGACGATGTACACGCCGTTGTCGGTACCCACCCACAGCACATCGTCATAGCATTTCACATCGCGAATGATCTTGTAATGCACATCGGGGGCATTGACATCGGTAACCTCGTTATTGCGCTTGTTGAACTTGCGTAAGCGGCCCTCATGTATACCTAGCACCAGATAGTCGCCATAGTCGGCAATACGGTATATGTTCTCGTGACTTAGAGAGTTGTCAGTGCCCATAAATTGCTCAAGAGCATCACGGGTCTTGTTGTAGGAGAATACGCCGTTGCCATCAGTGCCAAACCACAGGCGGCCATTGGCATCGGTGACCATACATTGCGGTGTACCCTCGTCGGGGTGACCTGCCAGTGCAGTGTTGTATTGCTTGAGTTCGTTCTTCTTGGTGTTATACTTAAATACACCCTGATTGGGCACGATAATCCACACATTGCCCTCGTTGTCGTGTTGTATTTGTGCAACCCAGTCGGTCATGGCTACGCCGCGGGCTGTTTTTACCGTCATCAGCGAGAATGTGCTGGCGATGGGGTTGTAGACAAATACACCCTTGTCGGTACCTACCCACAAATGGCGGTTAGCGTCCTCATAGAGCGATGAAATGTTATTGTTGCAAAAGCCAGTAACCGCATCGCGACATTCGAGCACCTTGATGGTATTGCCATCGTAGCGGTTGAGCTTGTTGCGTGAACCAAACCACATAAAACCGTAGGAGTCTTGCAAGATGGCTTTGACATCGGTTTGCGACAAGCCGTTTTGGTTGGTAATATGCCTGAAATAGTATCTATATGGGTAGTTTTGCGCAACGGCACATGCCATGCACAGTGATATGGTCAGTATGGTGAATAGTCTTTTCATTTGCACTTTATGACAATGGTTGTAGTGTTGTTGTTACACCCATTTTTACGTTTACAAAATTACTTTGTAATGCGCAATATTTATTGTCCATTTTCTTCAAAAAATAGTACAAATGTCCTATTTACTACTACACCATGTCTTATATCGCTCCAAAGCCTTCTCGCACTCCTCTCATTCTCAACCTTGTCGCATCCCCGTTCCCGATGATTCCGTGTTCTCTCTGTATGCCTTAGTCAATGTGTTGTTATTACACTTTTTAGTCGGAACTTTTGTTAGATTTGCCACTTTTTAGTCGGAACTTTTGTAAAAAATGCCATTTTTTAGTCGGAACATTTTGTGAAACAGGAAAAATTAGTATAACTTTGCGGGCAGTAAAAATATATACAATCTATGCGTCGAATTCAAACAAAACAATTGAAAGAGTGGAAACAAAGGTCTAACCGAAAACCTTTGATTTTGCGTGGAGCACGTCAGGTTGGAAAGACCTGGTTAATGAAAGAGTTTGCTCGAGAAGAATATGACGACTATATATATCTTAATTTTGAGGATGACGAACCGTTGAAGTCTTTGTTTATGCAGGATTTTGATATGACTCGCATTATACAGACGATAGAACTATACACTTCAAAGCGTGTGTCGCCGGGTGTGGTGCTTTTGTTTGATGAGATACAAGAGGCTCCGCGTGGGGTTACTTCTTTAAAATATTTCTACGAAAAACGTCCTGACATACACGTGATTGCGGCTGGCTCGTTGTTGGGAATTGCTTCCAAACAGAATGGTTCGTTTCCTGTTGGAAAGGTTGATTTTGTTGATGTAAATCCCATGTCTTTTCTGGAGTTTGTTGTGGCATCGGGGCAAGAAACTCTTGCCACAGCAATAGAGACACGCAGGTGGGACTTGCTTGGAGCAATGTCGGCTAAGCTGCGAGAGCTTTTGTTGCAGTATTACTTTGTGGGAGGAATGCCAGAGGTTGTCAAGATGTTTGTTGAAAACCACGATTATAATGAAGTGCGACGCATACAGAACGCTATTCTGGACACTTATGACAACGACTTTTCAAAGCACGCACCCGTTGCCGAGGTACCTCGCATCAGAATGGTTTGGAACTCGATAAGGGGACAACTGGCAAAGGAAAACAAAAAGTTCCTTTATGGTGCGCTCAAGAAAGGTGCTCGTGCTAGGGAATTTGAGGTTGCGATAGAATGGTTGCGTGACGCTGGGTTAGTATATAAGGTGAACAGGACAAAGAAAGGCCTGCTGCCTCTGTCGGCCTACGAGGATTTTTCGGCTTTTAAACTCTATCTACTTGATTTGGGACTACTTACGGCTATGAGTAAATTGTCGCATCAAGTGTTGATTGATGGAAATACTCTATTCCTAGATGCGAAAGGGGCTTTTGCTGAGCAATATGTTTTGCAGCAATTGAAAGCGCATGGGAATAATATTGACATTTATTATTGGTCGGCCGAGAATTAGATGGGCGAGATTGATATTCTGCTTCAATGTGGGGATAAGGTTGTGCCCATAGAGGTGAAGGCCGAAGAAAACTTGCGAGCAAAGAGTTTGCGCTTTTTTGTTGAAAGATATGCTGGCATGCATGGCGTGAGGTTTTCAATGGCGCCTCATCGAGAGCAGGAGTGGATGACTAATTATCCCCTATATGCGGTCTCTGCCATTGTTGAATGATCTTTGATTGGTTTTTTGTTGTTTAATGGACTGTTTCATAGATATTTAAATTTTCTAATTGTTTTAATGTCTTAAATTTTTATTCTGCGTCATCTGTGTCGTCTGCGTGAGACGTTTTCAACGATTGTGACATTAAATGCAACATTTATTGCTGTTTGTTTGGCGTTGAATGAGTAAATTTGCAAAGTGAAAAACTATAAGTTGGTATTTATGAAGAATTGCAGATTTCTCATAGCGATGGTAATAGCTCTCACGGTCTCGATGGCCGTCTCGGCACAGTTACGTTGGACTCAGCCTCTCGATGGCGAGTGGAAGTTTGTGAAGCACTATGTGGCTCCCGGTCACACTGCTGACAAGGCATGGAAAACCGTCACCATTCCTCACTCGTGGAATGCCCAGGATGGTTGCACGCCCCACTATTACCGCGGCGAGGGAACTTATCTTACGCACTTTGATGCCCCCACTGGCATTGATGGTAAGCGTGTAATACTTCATTTTGAGGGTGTTAGCCAGCATGCGTGGGTTTATGTCAACGGTCAGCTGGCAGGCGAGCACAAGGGCTCGTTCACCGCATTCAATGCCGATGCAACTCCCTATCTCAAGGATAAAGACAACGAACTCATGGTGCGTGTTACCAATGCCAAGGACGAAACCATCATCCCGCTGGCGGGCGACTTTACTGTCTTTGGCGGCATTTATCGCCCCGTGCACATCGAGGTGGTGCCCAAGAATGGCATTACTGTCAACGACCATGGTTCTAAGGGTGTGTATATCAAGCAAAACGAGGTAAATGCCCAGCAAGCCAAGCTTGAGGTTCTTGCCAAGGTTGACCTCACTGCCAAGATGAAAAACAGCTTGAAGTTGCGTGTTACTGCCGTTGGTCCTGACGGCCAGGTTGCAGGCTCGTTTACTGGTGGCACTATGCTGCGTGGAAGCGACTTCTACAGCGTAAAACTCCCCGTTACCATCAATAATCCCCACTTGTGGAATGGCAAGAAGGATGCAGCGATGTATCGATTTGTTGTAGAGCTGCTTGACGGTAACAAGTTGCTTGACCAAGTGACTCAAGAAACAGGTCTTCGCTCGTTCTATATCGACCACAACAAGGGCTTCTTCCTCAATGGCGAGTCTTACCCCCTGCGTGGTGTCAATCGCCATCAGGACCGCAAGGAAAAGGGTTGGGCTATCACCAAGGCTGACCACGACGAGGATATGGCAATGATTAAGGAGATAGGTGCTAACACCATACGCCTGGCGCATTATCCTCATTCACAGTACTTCTACTCGCTGTGCGACCGCGAGGGTATGCTCGTGTGGGCCGAGATTCCTTTCATCGAGAAGGCCACTGTGAACTGTCCCGAATTTGACGAGAACGCTTGCGAGATGCTCATCGAACTCATTCGTCAGAGCTACAACCACCCATCAATATTCTGCTGGAGCCTCTACAATGAGACTGGTGCTGGCACAAACCCCGAACTGCTCATTTCACGCCTCAACGATCTGGCACACCGCGAGGACCCCACCCGCGTCACTGTAGGCGCCACCAACAATGCCGGACGCCCTGAAAATCAGATCCCTGACGTAGTGGGACACAACACTTACCCCGGTTGGTACTGGGACAATCCCGAGAACATGAAGTGGACCATTGCATGGAACTATAAGCCCGACAGTGGCAAGAGCATCGCCATAAGCGAGTATGGTGCTGGTGCAAGCATCAAGCAGCACGACCAGCACATAAAGAAAGCTCCCAAGACCGATGGCGAATGGCATCCCGAGGAGTGGCAAGCAACTGTGCATGAGGTGAATTACCGCATTATCGACGAGAATCCACAGGTGTGGGGCTCGTTTGTATGGAACATGTTTGACTTTGCTAGTGCAGGCCGCCACGAGGGCGACGCGTTGGGTATCAACGACAAGGGCCTGTGTACCTACGACCGCAAGGTGCGTAAGGACGCGTTCTACTTCTACAAGGCACAGTGGAACCCCGAGCCCATGGTACACATTTGCTCTAAGCGCCACACCGAGCGTGATGAGGCCGTGACCGACGTAAAGGTTTACAGCAACTGCAAGAACCCCGTGCTCACGGTTAATGGCACTGCCTATGCTCTTGTAAACAAGGGATATAATACATGGGTAGCTACTGGCGTTCAACTTAAACTTGGTGCTAACGAGGCGGTAGTTGTGACCGACGAAGGCGCCACTGACTCATGCGGTTGGGTGCTGAATAAGTGATGAGAATTTCATTCGATTAACGCTTTATATATTATAAATGAAAAAGATAGCGATTGTTATAGCGGCAATGATGTGTGTTGCCGGCACCTGGGCCAAGAACAATGTCAGCCCGGTGGATTATGTTAACGTGCACATGGGTACAGCGTTCAAGGGCGAGGGTGGTACAGCCCCCTTTGTGGGCGAGCCCCATGCCATGACCAACTTCTTGCCGCAAACTCGCGAAAACAAGATGGGTTCTATGGCCTATATCTATGACGACAAGTCGATTATGGGTTTTATGGCATCGCACCAGCCCACCATCTGGATGGGTGACTACGGCTACATGTCGCTCATGCCGCAGACGGGTGCCGAGGTGCGCGTGTTGCCCAAGGATCGTGCTCTGCCTTACGACCACAAGCGTGAGCAAGCGTCTCCATATAGCTATAAGGTCGACCTGCAGACTGCCGAGGGTCTTATCCATGCCGAGATGACTGCAGCAAGTCGTGCCGCTATCATGACGTTTACTTTCCCTCGCAAGGCACAACAACGCGTTATCTTGCAAGGTATTAACCTTAACCCCGAGTTGGGCGACTGGGCCAACGATTACGGCCTCCGCATGAAGAAACTGCGCGGCTGGGTAAAGGTTGATGTAGAGAAGGGCGAAATCGTGGGCTATAACCCCGACCGCCAGAGTGCACAGATAGGTCCCGAAACACCCAATTTCAAAGGATATTTCGTAGTACGCTTCAATCGTCCCATCACAGGTTTTGGTACCTGGAACGGCAAGGAAGTGTTCCGCGACAAGGCCGAGCTCTCAGGTACTCGCATGGGTGCGTTTGTTGAGTTTGACTCTAATAGCAAGACTCCAGTAATTGCACAGGTGAGCACATCATTTATCAGTCTTGACCAGGCTCGCGAAAATCTTGAAAAAGAGGTGGGTACTAAGGACTTCAAAGCCTTAGCACAAAGTACTCGTGCAGCTTGGGAAGAAGTGCTGGGCAAGATGAGCGTTGAGACTACTAATGTCGACGATAAGATAATCTTCTATACAGCGCTGTATCACAACTACTTGTTCCCTCGCGAGTTCAGCGAGTATGGCCATTATTACAGTGCTATGGACGACAAGGTACACGAGGGCATCTCTTACAACGACTTCTCGCTGTGGGACACCTTCCGTGCTACACACCCGTTGCTCACACTGCTCGAGCCCAAGAAGACTGGCGACATGATTACTGGCCTGCTCAATATGTACAAGGAGGGCGGCTGGCTGCCCATGTGGCCCAACCCCTCGTACACTAACATTATGATTGCAACTCATGCCGATGCCGTCATTGCCGACGCCTACATGAAGGGCATACGCAACTACGACGTCAACCTCGCCTATGAGGCAATGCGCAAGGATGCAATGACTCCCCCCGATGCCGATACACAGCGCCGCTATGGCGACCGTGACCGCTGGACTGCATACGAGGCTCGCGCCGGTGCAAGTTTCTATCACACAATAGGCTACGTGCCCGACGACCGCACTGCCGAGAGCGTATCGCGCACGCTGGAGTATGCCCTCGACGACTGGTGCATTGCACAGGTGGCTCGCGACATGGGCAAGATGGACGACTACAACGCACTGATGCGCTGGTCACAGAACTATCGCAACCAGTATAACAAGGAAAAAGGTTTCATGCTGCCACGCAAGTACGACGGCACATGGATCGACATCAACGACCACGACCGCCACGGCCTCACTGAGGGTTCGAAGTGGACTTACCTCTTCTGCGTGATGCAGGATGTGCCCGGCATGATTGAGATGATGGGTGGCAACGAGGCATTTGCCCGCAAACTCGACCAGAACTTTGCTGGTGGCCACTACAAGCACGACAACGAGCCAGGCCATCACTACATATACCTGTATGGCTACTGTGGCCAACCTCGCAAGGCACAGGAACTCATTCGCAAGCATGTGCGTGACAACTATCGCAACGCCCCCGACGGTTTCAACGGCAATGACGACTGCGGCCAGATGTCGGCATGGTATCTGTTCTCTGTAATGGGCTTCTATCCCGTGACCCCCGCAAGCAATGTGTTTGCACTGGGCGCTCCACAGTTTAGCAAGGTGTCTATTAACATCACTTCGCCTGCCGACTATAGCACCCACACTCTCACCATCGAGGCTAAGGGGCTGAGCGAAGTTAACAAATATGTGTCGGAAGTGACTGTCGATGGTGTAAAACTCACTGGCAACCTTATCACTTACGACCAATTGCTCAAGGCCAAGAACATCACATTCACAATGGTTCCTTGATAAAGTTGAACAAGTAAATCACCTGTAAAAATGATAGATCAATCTCGACTTATGAAGCGAATTGCGGCAGCTGTTGCCGTTATAGCGCTGCCGTTGCTGAGTCAGGCTGCACCCACCAACTATAGTGCGGGTCGCTGGACTGTGTCGTATGACGATGCAACTCACATGGTATCGTTCACTAAAGACGGTCAGCCAGTGCTTCACGATGTGTATGCCAAGTTCAAACTGGGTGCAACCGAAATGAACACCACTGCCTACGCCAATGTGGAGTTCAAGAGCGAAGATGTGACGCCCGCAACAGGTGCAGCTCGCAAATATACAATCACTTATAAGGCTCAAGGTGCTATGCCCACTGTAGAGCAGGCATTTTACCTGATGAGCGACAAGGATTACCTGCTCACCGATGTTACGCTGGTGGGCGATGGTGCCGAGGTGGCAAGTAATTACATTTGCCCCGTCTATAGCGAGGCGCAGAACCTGTTCCTGCCACAGGATGCCAACAACCGTTTCCTCACGGTGCCCTTCGACAACGACGAGTTTGTGACCTACGGCTGTTATCCCTTGAGCCGTGCTGCGTCGCGCTCATCGTATGCCGCAGGACGCTTTGCCCGCGATAGCATCTCGTTTGAGGTTACTTCGATATTCAATGGCGAGACCCAGAAGGGTATGGTGCTGGGTAGCGTGACACACGACACCTGGAAGAGTGCAGTGCGTCTCACTGGTAGCCCCCTTACACAAGGTTATATCTCTAAGCTCGAGCTCTTTAGTGGCGTTACCCACGTTGAAACCCGCGACCGCTTTAATGGTGCAATCACACCTCACGGAACAGTGCGTGGCAAGAGCGTTAAGTCGGCCCTGATGATGGTGGGCCTGTTTGACGACTGGCGTGTGGGTATGGAAACCTATGGCGATGTCAACGCCCAAATCGCCCCCAAGCGTCCCTACAATGGTCCCACAATCTACGGCTGGAACAGCTGGGGAGGCATGGAGAAGCATTGCAACTATAAGGGTGCGATGAGCGTAAGCGACTTTATCAAGGACAAGCTCATGGACAAGGGCTGGGGCAAGAACGGCGTTGTATACGTGGGTCTTGACTCGTGGGACAACATGAGTTGGGCCGAGCGCAAGGCTTTTGCCGACAAGTGCCACGCCAACGGCCAGAAGGCTGGTGCCTACTGGACTCCCTGGACCGACTGGAACGGCAACGATTCGCGTCCCGTTGAGGGCAACGGTGGCTTTACCTATGCCCAGAACCGCGTTAAGGTGAACGGTAAGGTCGACCACCACCGTTACGATCCCACCTGTCCTGCAATGAAGAGCCTCATCGATTACCAGATAGGCAAATTCAAGGAGTGCGGCTTCGACTACCTCAAACTCGACTTTATGTGCAGCGGCATCAAGGAAGCCGACAGTTTCTATGAGCCAGGCATTACTACTGGCGTACAGGCCTATAACTATGGCATGGACTACTTGCGCAAGGCTTGCGGCGACGACATCTTCCTCGACTTGAGCATTGCGCCGCTGTTCCCCGCACAATATGCCGAGGGACGCCGCATTAGTTGCGACGCGTGGGGCGAGATGTGGCACACAAGCTACATGATGAACAGCCTCTCATTTGGATGGTGGCTCAACCGCGTTTATTGCTACAACGACCCTGACCACCTCGTTATGGGCGACCGCAGCGAGGGCGAGAACATGTCGCGCATCACCACAGCAGCTGTGACTGGCTATTGCATCCTGGGCGACAACCTGAGTACCAAGGGTAGTTACATAGGCTCTCCCAGGTCGCAGGAGCGTTGCGTCAAGTACACAGGCAACGAACGCGTGAACGAAATCATTGATATGGGTGTGTCGTTCCGTCCCGCATATGGTCACAAACTCTATGGCCCCAACAACACGGTTGACATGTTCTACCACGAGGCTGAGGACAGCTGGGTGATTGCTCACTTCAATTATGGCGTGGGTGATAAAAATGTTGAGCTTGACCTTACAACCCTGGGTATTGACGCTATCAAGCTCGACTTGGCTCGCAGCTTTGACTGCTGGACCAATGATGTGCCCGTTGTAGAGGGTAATGTACTAAAGTACAAGTCGCTGAACGACCGTCCACGCTTGTGGCGTCTGTTCAAGAAATAAACACGACACCGTGAGGTGTCCCCCCCCCTCAGGCTTGCAACTCAGCATGGAGATGTTATGGCCTGTTGGTGGAATAGAAATGTAAAAAGTAAAATGGCATCTGGTTGCGTAATGCGACCAGATGCTATTGTTTTTGGGGTTACTGGTAGGGGGGGTAAATGTAAGCTGTACAATAAGCGTTTACGGGTATAGGTTTGTATGATTTGGCACTATTGTTATATTTTTTGGTATAATAGTGAAATATTTATTGCGTGTGTTTATTTAATTTTGCACTTGTAAAAAACTAAATACGAAAGTAAAAACCAAAATGATATGAACAAAATGCTTAAAATTACCAAGGGTTTGCTGTCAATGTCGGCAGTTGTAGCCATGGCTTTCAGTGTCAATGCTGCAGCACAGGATGTGACCGTAGGACGCTGGGCGGTGTCGTATGATAACACTACCCACATGGTTGCAATCACCAAGGATGGTGAACCAGTGCTTCATGATGTGTATGCCAAGTTCAAGGTTGGTTCTACCGAGATGAACACCACCACTTACACTGCAGTGGAGTTCAAGACCGAGGATGTAACGCCTGTGACTGGTGCCGCTCGCAAGTTTACCATCACCTACAAGGGTGAGGGTTCGACTCCCACAGTTGAGCAGGCATTCTACCTGATGGGCGACAAGGAGTATCTGCTCACCGATGTTACGCTGGTGGGCAATGGTGGTCAAGTGGGTAGTAACTACATTTGCCCCATCTACAGTGAGGGAACAAACCTGTTCCTGCCCAAGGATGCTAACAACCGTTTCCTTACAGTGCCATTTGACAATGATGGCTTTGTAACTTACGGCAGTTATCCCTTGAGCTGCAATCCTAACACCCCTAAGACAATGGCTAGTGGCCGTGCTGCTCGCGACAGTATCTCGTTTGAGGTAACTTCAGTGTTCAACGGCGTTACTCAAAAGGGTATGGTGCTGGGTAGCGTGACACACGACACCTGGAAGAGTGCGATTCGCCTCACTGGTAGCCCTCTCACTCAAGGTCACATCTCAAAGCTTGAGGTGTTCAGTGGTGTAACTCACGATGCAACTCGCGACCGCTTCGACGGTGTTCTCCGTCCTCACGGTACAGTGAAGGGCAACCGCGTTAAGTCGGCCCTGATGATGGTGGGTCTGTTTGACGACTGGCGTGTAGGTATGGAAACCTTTGGCGATGTCAATGCTCAAATAGCTCCCAAGTGTCCCTATGACGGCCCTACAGTATATGGCTGGAATAGCTGGGGCGGCATGGAGAAGCATTGCAACTACGAGGGCGCTATGAGTGTGGTCGACTTCATCAAGACTAAACTCGTGGACAAAGGTTGGGCCAAGAACGGCGTCGTCTATGTCGACCTCGACTCTTGGGACAATATGAACTGGGAACAGCGCAGAGCCTTTGCCGAAAAATGCCATGCCAATGGAATGAAGGCCGGTGCTTACTGGACACCCTGGACCGACTGGAACGGTAGCGACAGCCGTGTGGTAGAAGGCAACAACGGTTATGTTTACAGCCAGGCACGCGTTAAGGTGGGTGGCCAGATTGACCACGGCCGTTACGACCCCACCAGTCCTGCTATGAAGAGCCTCATCGATTACCAGATAGGCAAATACAAAGAGTGCGGTTTTGACTACCTCAAGCTCGACTTTATGTGCTCAGGTATCAAGGAGGCTGACTCATTCTACGATCCTAACGTAACAACAGGTGTACAGGCTTACAACGCTGGTATGAAGTATCTGCGCGAGGCTTGTGGTACCGATATCTTCCTCGACCTGAGTA
>JAGHTV010000262.1 GCA_018065165.1 Candidatus Sodaliphilus fimicaballi
TCCGGCACCACCGTTCACCACTTCTACCTTGCAACAGGAGGCTGCCCGCAAGCTGGGTTTCTCAGTGAGCCAGACCATGCGTGTGGCACAGTCGCTGTATGAGAGCGGACACATTACATATATGCGTACCGACTCGGTGAACCTGAGCAAGTTGGCCCTGAGCACCATCAGCGCCGAGATTAAGGCAAACATAGGCGAGGAATACCTTAAGGTGCGCAACTATCGCACTACATCTAAGGGTGCACAAGAGGCACACGAGGCTATTCGCCCCACCTACATCTCGGAACACGACATCCAGGGTACAGCCCAAGAGAAGAAACTATACAACCTGATATGGAAGCGCACCATTGCGTCGCAAATGGCCGACGCACAACTCGAGCGCACCCAAATAGATATCAACATGAGCACTCGTCCCGAGCGTTTTGTTGCCAGCGGCGAGGTAATCAAGTTTGACGGTTTCCTTAAAGTATATATGGAGTCGAGCGACGACGACAACGCTCAAGACGACGACATGCGCACACTGCCCGCACTCACCGTGGGCGACGAGCTTACTGCGGGCGAGGTTGTGGCAATGCAACGCTACACCCAACAACCCTCACGCTACACCGAGGCTAGCCTGGTGCGTCGCCTTGAAGAGCTGGGCATAGGCCGTCCTTCTACATACGCCCCCACAATCTCAACCATCCAGCAACGCGAATATGTTGTCAAGGGCGAGAGCAAGGGCGAGAAGCGCGAGTATGAGGTCATCACCCTGAAGAACAACAAGATTACAGAACGAACCAAGAGCGAACTCACCGGTGCCGAGAAGGGCAAACTGCTGCCCACCGACATAGGTATGGTAGTGAACGACTTCCTGCTCAAGTACTTCCCCTCAATCATGGACTACAACTTCACAGCTCGCGTCGAGACCAACTTTGATGAGATTGCCGAGGGCAAGGTGAAGTGGAATGCCGAGATAGGTAAGTTCTACAAGGATTTCCACCCCCAAATCGATGAGGTTGCATCGCTGCGCCTTGAGCACAAGGTGGGCGAGCGTGTGCTGGGCAACGATCCTGCAACAGGCAAGCCGGTATCGGTGAAGATAGGCCGCTTTGGTCCGCTCGTGCAACTGGGTAGCACCGAGGACACCGAGAAGCCCCGCTTTGCATCGCTCCAGCAGAACCAGAATGTATCGACAGTCACCCTTGAAGAGGCATTGAAGCTGTTTGAGCTGCCTCGCACACTGGGCGACTTTGAAGGCACCGAGGTGGTAGTGGCCGTAGGGCGTTTTGGCCCATATGTGCGCCACGCAGGCAAGTTTGTATCAATCCCCAAGGACATAACTCCCATTGAGCTCACGCTGGAACAGGCCCAAGAGCTCATTAAGGCAAAGCGCAGCACCGAGGCATCGCGAGTATTGCTCACATTTGACGAGGAGCCCGAGATTCAGGTTCTCAACGGACGCTTTGGTCCTTACATCAGTTACAAGAAGCAAAACTTCAAGATTCCACGCAAGATGGATGCAAGCAAGCTCACGCTGGAACAGTGCCGCGAGATAATTGCCGACGAGGCCAACGCATCGAAGGCCAACTCACGCAAGCGCGTTAAGAAATAATCACAAGCCCTCCCACCACAATGCGGGAGGGTTATGTGTTTTTACAGGCATACTAACAATACAAACCAAACGGCGATGGATGAAACATTATTGAGTCAACTATACCTCAAGGAGACCGAGTTTCACAACCTGATGCAAGAGCGCGTGTACAACGTGTTACTCATTGCAAGCGATTATGACGCCTTCATGCTTGAGGAGGATGGTCGTGTCGAGGAGCAGATATTCATGGAATATGTGTCACTCAACTTGAGCTCTCCCCCACGAGTAACTCGTGTGCGTGACTATGACAGCGCATTCCAGGCACTTGCCAAGCAGCAGTTCAACCTCACGATTGCGATGCCAGGTGTAGACATCAGCGACACATTCTCAAAGGCAGTTGAGTTCAAGACACTGTATCCCGATGTGCCGTTTGTGGTGCTCACCCCATTCTCACGCGAGGTATCGCGCAGGCTTGAGGGCGAGGACTTCAGT
>JAGHTV010000104.1 GCA_018065165.1 Candidatus Sodaliphilus fimicaballi
GTATGGTTTATCGCTGCCGACGGTACAATCTATAAGACCGACAAGCAGTTCCGCAATGTTACCACCCTTGGCAACATTGGTGCAACTCCCGCTTGCGAGTACAGCAATGGTGGTATGTGCATCGACAAGGACGCTAACACCATCTACTGGGCATTTGATATAATTCAAGAGGCCGAGGATGGAGAAGAATACCTCTATCCCTATATGGTATCTATCAACCTCAACACCTACGCTGTACAGACCTACCAGTCAAACTACATCTTTGCTGGTATGTACATGCCCATTGACCTCGCCGAGGACAAGACCGTTCCTGCTGCTCCCGCAACAGTTACACTGACTCGCGACGGCGACAATGCAGTCATCACATGGGACGCCGTAACTACCAATGAGGCTGGCGACGCTATCACAGGCGTGACTTATAACGTTATCGACAAAACAACTAACGCAGTAGTTGCAACAGGTGTTACTGGCACAACCTACACTGTTCAGAATGTTAAGCCCGAAGGCATCAAGACATACTACTATGCAGTGGTTGCTGTTGCCGATGGCAAGACTTCAAAGGCTACCGAGAGTAACAAGGTGGCATTTGGCGATGCTTATGCACTGCCCCACACATTCCCCATCGAGGAGAACGTTGATGTTGACCAGTTCACTATCATCGATGCTAACAACGACGGTACTACCTGGTTCTTCGAGAATCGTGGTAACTACAACGTGTTTACCATCACCGAGAATGCTACTAACCCAAAGGATGACTGGTTGATTACTCCTCCCGTTAAGGTTAAGGCTCGCAACAGCGTGCGCATGCATTATGTAGCTCGCGTTGCCGCTCTCAACTTCCCCGAGGATATGGAAATCAAGGCTGGTAAGGGCAACACCGTTGAGGCAATGACCGTAGAAGTGCAAAAGTCTACCGTTTACAAGAACACAAGCTACGCCGTTTACGATGTATCATTCACAGTTCCCGAGGACGGTAACTACTGCATCGGTTTCCACGCCGTTTCTCCCGCCGACCAATACGAGCTCTACATCGACGACATCGTTCTCGAGGAAGGTGCAGCTCTCGAAGGTCCCAACAAGATTGAGAACCTCAAGCTCACTCCCGCAATCAATGGTATCCACGAGTGTGATGTTGAATTCACAGCTCCTAAGACTACCGTTAACGGTGGCGAACTCAAGGACTTTAAGGTTAATGTATTCTGTGGCAGCAAGCTTGTACAGACATTTGACGAGTGCGAGGCAGGCGAGGAACTCGGTTTCACCGACGAGAATGTTCCCAACGGCTTCAACACCTATAGCGTAGTTGCAGTGAGTGCACAAGGCGTTCCCAGCGACACAGTTAAGGGTAATGTTTATGTAGGCTACGGCACACCCCGTGTGGCTGAAGGCTGCAAGCTTCGCGTAGTGGACGGCAACCTCGTTGCTATGTGGAATACTCCCAAGACCGACGGTATTAACGGTTATGTTGATCCCGCTCGCGTGAGCCACAATGTATATGTCCTCGACGAGGAAGAAGGCGAGTATATTAAGTATGTTACCAGCAAGCCTGGTGCACTCTCGGTAGTTCTCATGGAGAATGTTGACGAGGCCGATCAGCAGATGCTTAGCGTCTATGTTGAGGCTGTCGATGTTGAGAACAACCTCATCAGCGGCAAGCGTGTTGAGACCAACAAGTGCCTCTATGGCAAGCCCTACGAGCTGCCCTATGTTGACGACCTCGAGTCAGGCCTCTATGACTGGTTCGTTACTGAAAACGCAGTAGGTTCAAGCACTGAAGGCTGGCAATATGGTATACAAGATGGTGTAGGTGTACTTTATACTAAGTGCGACTATCCCACTGGCGAGTCAGTAGTTAACACTGGTAAGATTGCCCTCAATGGTGCAAAGAACGCTACTCTGGTATTTGATCAGTATCTGGGCGACATGGCTCTCTACGACGAACTTCAAGTTCAGGTAGGTGCCGACAACATTGAGACTTGGACTACTGCAGCAAGCATTGTTCGTAACACTACTCCCACAAGTGGTTGGGCTACTCGCGTAGTTGACCTTTCACAATTTGCCAATGCACAATGGATTAGCATTCAGTTCCACGCTCAAGGTGCTCCTCAAGGTGTAGCTAAGCGTGACTATCAGATGATGCGCAACATCCGCCTAATGGATACTAAAGACGACGATATGGCTCTCGAGGTTATCGAAGTGAGCAACGAAGGCAAGCTGCGTCACAACAGCTCTAACACTATCAAGGTTAAGGTTACCAACTATAGTGCTACTACAGTTGCTGCTGATGCATTCAGCGTAGTTCTCAACAAGGCTACTGGCGAAACTGCTTACACTGCCGAGGTAACTTCAATCGATCCCCTTTCTTCTAAGGTATTCAACTTGGTTTACACTTGCGCTGGTCCAAACGAGCAGGAAATTATCAACCTCATTGCTCAGGTTAACCACGCCGGTGACCCCAACCTGCAGAACAACTCTGAGCCTGTAACTCTCGAGCTCGTTCGTCCCGAACTCCCCGTAGTTGAGAATCTTGAGGCTGCTGAGGTAGACGGCAATGTACTCCTCACTTGGTCAATCCCCGAAACTGAGGCTGAGGCTGTAGAGGAAGACTTCGACAGCTATGATGCATTCACCGTAGGTGAAGAGGTTCTTGGCGCTAAGGGCTACACTGTATACTTCAACCCGCAGCCCACTGAGAAGTGCGGTAGCGGTAGCTACGCACACGCTGGCGAACCTATCGGCTGGCTCGTATTTGACAACAAGAAGGCTGGTTTCGGTGCATCGGGCGCTTATGCTCCCCGCAGCGGTTCACAATGTCTCGTAGCATTTGACGGTAGCAAGACTATGGACACATGGCTGATTACCCCCGAACTCTCGGGCAACGAGCAGACCATCACATTCTACACAAGTGCTCTCACAGGTAACTGGGGTAACGAGGAATTCAATGTTCTCTACTCAACTACAGGTACCGACAAGGGCGACTTCATCAAGATCAACAACGAAGTCCTCACTGAGCGTCAGGCATGGAACTGGACTAAGCGTGAATTCACTCTGCCTAAGGGTGCTAAGTACTTCGCTATCCAAGTTGTTTCGACCGACAAGATGGGCTTCAAGCTTGATGACCTCTCATTTGAGGCAGGCAAGTCGCTGAGCGTTGATATAACAGGCTATGAAATCACAGTTGACGGTGTGTTCAACAAGACAGTTGACGGCGTACTCAAGACTATGGTTAAGGAAGACGGCACTAAGGTACTGGGCACTTATATGGAAATGCCTCGCCAGACCACAACTTACGGCGTATCAATCGCTACTTCATGGGGTACAGGCGAAGAGAAGACCGTAGAATTTGAGCCCACATACACTGGCATCAACGAGCTCACAATCGACGCTGTCAACAATGGCAACAACGCAATCTTCGACCTCATGGGCCGCAAGCTGCGTCGCGTTAACGACGGTGGCGTTTACATCATCAATGGCAAGAAGGCTGTTGTGAAGTAATCAATCCTATGAAACAAGGTGGCGTGATTGCTCACACCACCCTACAATAAAAACGGTCATTGCCCACTAGGGCAGTGACCGTTTTCTATAATCATTCCACTTGTATTTTTTATTAGTAGTGTCCGGTTAAAATTGCAAGAGTTGATCTAACTTCACCAAACACTGCCAGTTACGACACTTTGGTATTACCGGAGCTTGGTATAGGAAAAAAAGAAAATGATTTTTTTAGTTTATATGGCTCACGCCAAGAACCATGCTCAAGGGAGTGAGTAGCGGTAAGTGGGCAAAGCCCGTGCCGCGAAAACGAACCTCCCTTAAAATGGAGGACTCTGTCCTCAAAATGACAATACACTATCTGTGAGGTAATTCCATTTTGCTTGCAGAGCAAGCTATTTTCTAAGCGAAGCAT
>JAGHTV010000485.1 GCA_018065165.1 Candidatus Sodaliphilus fimicaballi
ACCTATCACTATACAGTCAACTACTATGGCGGGCAGACCTACGGCCACCACCTCGGTGAGTGTGAGGCGGAAGCCATACAGCACGATACCGGTGCGCAAAATCTGCTTAGTGCAGAACTTGAGACCAGGGACCCACGACTCGGGCAGGTGGCTGCGCAGTGTGTTGGCATAAATCATACCCAAAATGATACCCACAATAAGTGGCGAAAACGAGAGCGCCTTGACAAATGGCAGTGATGCAATCCAGAATGCCACTACGCTGAAAACAGCCATGAGTCCTATCCCGTAATAATAACCTTTTGATCTCATATAATGTGATTGCTGTATTTTATTTTTTGTGACACAAAGTTACATATAAAATGTGAGAAAATTCATTTTTTTGTATGATACTTGGCCGAAAATTGTTACATTTGCCATAGAAAGTTGATTTTAGGTTCCGGCTGAGTGTTTTTGGTCGGTACTTGTTTTGTAATGTGACAATAAGCAAAGAAGTTTGTTGTAGATATATCTCTAGGGTAAACCTACAATCAAAATTTAATTTATACTATAACTATGAAGAAACTATCTTTAACACTTGCAGTAGCATTTGTCGCGCTCAGTGCATATGCTGGGGCAGGTATTGTGCGCCCCATCGAGGTTAATCTAGATCTGAACCAGTTGCCCAATGGCGAGTATCCCGTGAGCTTTGACCCTACCCAAATCAAGACGACTGCCAAGGGTAATTACATTGAGTTTGAGATTTTCACTCTCGACCTCTTTGACAGCAATCTGGTTAATGCTCTTGAAAAGGGCGACTGCATCATCGCTGACGACAATATGATTGAAGTCAAGACCGTGAAGAAGGAAGAAGGCTATGTAAGCGTCAATTACGGCATGGAAGGTATGACTGACTTTGAAACTTATGACAAAGGTCATTACAGAATATGTGCCGAAGATGATTTCCCCACTTATACCAGTCAAGGCAAGGTTAAGTTGCTTGTTCCCATCACAGTGGGCATGACCGACAACGGCATTGACGGCGACCCAATGAAGACCAAGGTGGTAAAGGGCTCAAAACTGGGCTACTACCTGCGTAATAGCTGGAGCAATGAATTCTTCCAGTTCAACACTACTATCACTATAAAAAACGGTAAGGTAACAAAACTTACTCGCAACTATATTCCATAAAGCAAACCGATGAAATTTAGCTTACCTAACAATGCAAAGTTACTCCCCGTTGCGGGAAATGTAAATCTGCCCTTTTACAAGCTCGATCAGCAGGGGCTAACCAATGATTATTATGTAGTTAGCAGTCCTGAGTCTTGCGAGCTGATGGCAAATCCTGCCGTCGTTGGTTACACTTGTCTTCAGGCACTTGAGCCCTCGACAACTGCTGTGCTCAACTACTTGAATAGCGACGGCAAACTCAACAATCCTCACATCCTTACTATCTTACGCGGTGGACTTAACTTCCCCCTTGAGCAAGGATGCTTCAATCTGGGAATTACCGTACGCAGTACCGACTTCGTTACTTGTGAGCGTGTTATCGAGAATGGCGTCATCACCGGTCTAGAGATTAAATATGAGAAACTTATCCCCGAGCGTGACGCTACCATCCTCATTGGTGATATCGTTGCATCGGGCGAGACTCTAGAGCAATGTATGCCACTGGTGGCCGCCCGATACAAGGAAGTGGGAGGAAGCATTAAGAGAATCGTCTTCTTCACTATTGGTGGTACTAAGGCTGTCCCCATGATGGAGCGTATGACAGTAGAGTTGCGCAAGCTATGGCCTGATTTTGAGGGTTTTGCTTGCGTTTTCTATGAAGGCATATTCACCGTGTATGAAGATAAGGGCGTGACTGGTGTCAACACCCCCGACATTGACTTTGGTTGGCAGGGTGGTGCTGTGGCTCCCGAGTTCCGTGACCGTGTGATGGATACTCCGCTGGCACTGTTTGAGAAATGTATCATCTATGATGGTGGTGCCCGCCGCTTTGAGATACCCAACCACATCGACGAGGTTGCCGAGTATTGGCACGAACTCGCTGCTGTGGCCAGCCAGTCGTCACTGCCCGATTTTCTTGCCGAGAAGCTGGGTTACACCCTCGGGGCAACCTATGAGCAGTGGCTCGATGCCTGTCATCTCAACGATACCGAACCCAATAAGGCATTGTGGAACAAGGAAACCGCAGTGGCTGCATCTGTTCTCCAGAACTATACGCTGGCACAGGTGTGTGAGACCCAGTTAAATAAGTTTGAACAACAAATGGCTAAATTTCAATAATCTCAATTATGACAACAAAACAAAAGATTGATGCCGACTACACAACCAGTAAAGTTGGCGCTCAAGGTCGTCGCGGCGTCCTCTCGATGTTTATGATTATGCTAGGTTTCACATTCTTCTCGGCAAGTATGTGGACTGGTCAAAAGTTGGCCTCAGGCCTCGATTTCAACGGGTTTATTCAGGCACTCATCTTGGGTGGTATCATCCTGGGGGCATATACTGGAGCGTTGGGTTACATTGGTGCCGAGAGTGGTCTCTCGCTCGACTTGTTGGCGCAACGCAGTTTCGGCGTAAAGGGTAGTTGGTTGCCCAGCGCAATGATTGCCTTTACGCAGATTGGCTGGTTTGGTGTGGGTATTGCAATGTTTGCTATTCCCATTGCAAGTCAGGTAATGGGCTTCGAAGTGACCCCTGAGCATATGCCCTGGCAGGGATACTTGCTCGTTGCAATCGCAGGAATCTTGATGACTGCCACTGCCTATTTTGGTATTAAGTCACTCTCAATCATTAGTTATATCGCTGTTCCTTGCGTCGCTATCCTGGGTACAGTTGCCATGGTGATGGCTGTTAAGCAGGGCGATGGCACCCTCATTAGCCAGTTTGCCAAGGGTACGAAGGACTTGGGCATCTTTGCTGGTGCAGGTCTTGTAATAGGTAGTTTTGTGTCGGGTGGTACTGCAACCCCCAACTTCACCCGCTTTGCCCGCACACGCTGGACTGGTCTGTGGGTTACAGTAGTGGCATTCTTCATGGGCAACAGCCTTATGTTCTTCTTTGGTGCTATCAGTAGCATTTATGTAGGCGGTAACGATATCTTTGAGGTGATGATCAATCTGGGATTGTTCTACGCCGCTATTCTCGTGCTTGGTCTCAACATCTGGACTACCAACGACAATGCTCTCTACACCTCTGGTCTTGGACTGGCCAACATCACAGGTTTCTCTAAGAAGATGATGGTGCTTATTGCCGGTTTAATCGGAACAATTCCCGCAGTATGGTTGTACTGGAACTTCTGCGATTGGCTCAATATTCTCAACTGCACATTGCCTCCCGTGGGCATCATTCTCATCGTTGATTACCTGTGCAATCGCAAGCGTAGCGACGACACTCCGCTCGCTATTGTCAACTGGTTCTCGGTTGCTGGTGTAGTGCTGGGTGCTGTAGTTGCCAACCTTGTAACCGTGGGCATTGCTAGTATCAACGGTATGGCCGTGGCTGCAGTATGCTACCTTGTGGGTCACGCAATCACAAAGAAATAACAATAGTTTATAATCAAGGCCCTATGCAATCAGGTATAGGGCCTATTTTTATATCCATTCTCAAGATGAAGCGAGTTATATTTGCGTTAATTGCTGCGTTGTCATTTGCTAGCGCTATGGCAAGTGGCTTTGTCACGGTAAAAGACGGTCAGTTTAGTCTCGATGGCAAGCCTTACCGCTATGTAGGTACCAATATGTGGTCGGCAGTGATTATGGCGTCAGAGGGGCGTGGTGGCAATCGACAGGCATTGTGCCGCGAGTTAGACAATCTTAAGCGTTTAGGCATAAGCAATATACGCATACTTGTGGGAGCCGATGGCCCCGAGGGATTGCCTTATCACATCAAGCCTTCATTGCAAACGGCACCAGGCGTCTATAATGACACCATAATGCGTGGCATGGATTATCTGCTGGTCGAGATGGAAAAGCGTGACCTCAAGGGCGTTTTCTATCTTACCAACGCTTGGGAATGGAGTGGAGGCTACACGGCCTACTTGGAGTGGGCAGGTTATGGCAAGGCGGTGATACCTGCTATTGATGGATATGATGCTTATGTGGCTCAGGTCAAGAACTTTGCCTTGAGCGATTCGGTAAGGGCAATGTACTATCGTCACATTCGTTACATTGTGAGTCGCGTAAACTGCATTACCGGCAAGCCTTACACTCACTCGCCTGCTATCATGTCGTGGCAACTGTGTAACGAGCCTCGTGCGTTCAGCAAGGAGGGTTTGCCCCAGTTTGCACAGTTTTTGCTTGAGTCGGCTCGCATTATCAAGAGTATTGACAAGAATCACTTGGTGTCAACCGGCAGCGAGGGACTTGTAGGATTTGAAATGAACTTGGACTGGTGGACTCGGGTACATTCGTCGCCCGAGATTGATTATGCCAACATTCACATATGGCCCTGCACATGGCGATGGGTTACCCGCGACAACGTGTTCAGCGATGTGGCCATTGCCTGCAGCAAGAGTCGCGAGTATATCGAGAAGCACTACAAGGCCATTAGCCCCTATGGCAAACCTCTGGTGCTTGAGGAGTTTGGCTATCATCGCGATAATTTCTCGTTTGCTCCTGGCAGTCCTACCAAGGCTCGCGACCGGTATTACAAGTTCATTCTCGACATTATGAGCAACACCTCGATGCTAGCTGGTTGCAACTTCTGGGCATGGAGTGGTGATGCCCGTCCCAAGCATCTGTGGTGGCAAGAGTGGGACGACTTTTGTGGCGATCCTGCACAGGAAGAGCAAGGATTGTACTCGGTGTTCAGTAACGACCGTTCGACCATTAAAATCATTAAGAACGCTGCAACTCGCTGCTCTCGCCGTAAGTAATTGCTGTGGTGAAGTACTATAAAAAATCATTGTTGTCCGGTAAAAAAAGAATATGTTTTTATTTTGATTTTCATGCTTCGCTTAGAAAATAGCTTGCTCTGCAAGCAAAATGGAATTACCTCACAGATAGTGTATTATCATTTTGAGGACAGAGTCCTCCATTTTCTTGGCGTGAGCCATATAAACT
>JAGHTV010000119.1 GCA_018065165.1 Candidatus Sodaliphilus fimicaballi
GCCATTTCCTTCTGACCATACTCGATCATTCGCTGCATTGCGATGCCGTTGTTCCATAGCCAAATTGTGCCGTTGTGATAGGCGTCATCCTTGTGGTAATAGTGCCAGTTCTCGTGTTGTGGATGGAACTGTGGGTCGGTTTGCGAGAGCGATGCTACTCCCCATGGATACACAAGTTCTTCCCAGCAACGGCGTGTAACCTTTTGCTTGAACTTGTCATCTTTAATCAGCTCAAAACAAAATAGTTGATTGGGACGCATTTGGTCGTCGGGAGTGCCGTCGGCATTCAAGTGGTCATAAATGAGTACATCAAGCTTATTGCAGAAATTATATTCAAAGTTTCGTGCGACTTTATCGGCAACGCTTTTCCATACCTTTGCATGGCTGCTATCCTCCATGAGCGTGGCAAGATGCGATGCCGCCATGAGCTGACGATACCACAGGTATTGTATATCGTTGGCCCTGTTCCCGCGAGGTGAACCAGGGATGCCCTTGCGCACCACATCCATCCAGGTGTCGGCATCATCGTGCATCAGGTAACCTTTTGAATCGGTGTGATAGAAAAGGCTTTGGCTTGTACTGAGCACAATCGATGGGTAAATCTCCTTGAGGAACGTCAGGTCGCCGCTATATTGCAGCAACTCCTCGGCCTCGATGACAAATCGCGGTGTACCATCGGCAGTGTTGTATAGGATTCCATCAGGGTTGGCACGATTGGGGATTCGCCCGCAAGTGGGGGAGTTGGTGACGGTATCCTGAAACTTTGCAAAGTCCTTCAGTATTTCCTTTGAATACTCAAACTGTCCCATAACCAATGTGGAACCAGGCATGGAAATAAACATGTCACGGCCCCAGTACTCGTTGAACCAAGGCAGTCCCGCATAGATGCCCTTACCTTGCTGCTCGGTGACGAGTTGGTCCATGGTGATGGTTATCCACTTCATGGCTTTGTCAACCTCGGGCAGATTGGTCTTAATGGGATTGCTCTTAGTGACAATGTCTTCCAGTCTGTTATAGCGGTCAATCAACGGCTTGGCGCTCCCTGTCACACGCTTCATGATATCCTTGGCTTCATTGTCTTGACCATATACAAGAAGGAATCCAAGGTCAGATGCCGGGATGCTCCATTTCCCGTTTTTGTAGTTTGCTTTATGCTTCGACTTGTAACCAAACACCTTGACCATACTCTTGTCGGCTTCGTCGGGGAAGTTCAGAGATAACTCGAGTGACTTATTCTTACCTGCGTCAAGAATCCAAATCAATATTGCTGGTTCATTATCAAATAGACTTAAGCCGACATCATTCCCCATGCACTTCCAAGATATGGCATAAGGATAAACCTTGACCTGTGACTGTGAGCGTTTGAACTGCTTGCCGTCGATATAAAGGGTAAAGTCGCTCAGCACTCGTTTCTTGGCTATATTCCATCCGGCGAACCAGTCGATGGGTTCATCCTGATGTGTGCGCCCATACCAGAAGCCCGACTTCTTGTCGGTAAACGAATACTCGCGATTCTGTTCTTTAGTCACATCAACTCCCATCAAGGCAATCTCGGCCTCGCTAGGACCGCTGTGCTTTGTTACAGCATTGACATTTAATGCCATGATCATCACCAAAACCACAATTATAAATTTCCGATTCATCTTCTCTATGTATTTATCTCTGTTCAAAATCAGCAACAATATAACATTGTTCCTATGGTTTATAATGTTGCGCTGAAAGCGCATGTTGTGAGCGAAAGCGAACTATAACCGAGCGTAGCGAGCTCGGCAGAGTGAGCAGCGGTAAGTGGGCGAAGCCCGTGC
>JAGHTV010000374.1 GCA_018065165.1 Candidatus Sodaliphilus fimicaballi
TCAGTAATGAGACTATATCACGCATACATCCCACTAGGGATGAGATAATGTAGCCAGCCATGAGGATGTGCCGTAGGTACGACGATATGGCTGGAATGAAGACAACCGTATATACCCATGCCTTTAGGTATGGGATAAAAACACATAGCATGATCTAGATAAAAAGAACCGTCCCTTTTATCTAATTTGCTAGGTAGTGGCTATAAAAATGTTAAATAATGTTACCCCCCCTAAATGTATGTAAAAAATATTATCTTTGTAAATTAAAATATAAAATGCATTAAAAGTGATTAATTTGTAACTAATTAAAAACTATAATATGAAGAAATTCCTATCACTCTTAACTATGGTTGTCGTGGCAACGGCTGCGCATGCCGAAACATTCTCGTCAACATACTTCAACTATGAGACTATATCAGAAGAATAGGTCAAGATTACTGGTATCACTACGTCAGGTAAGACACTTACCAATGTTATGATTGGCAGTACGATTAATAATAGTGCAAACAGAACCACTTACAGGATTGTCGAGATTGGCGATAAAGCATTTGCCTTTAATGCTGCGATGACCGTTTGCGACATGAGTAATGCTACTAATCTTAGAAGAATCGGTCAATCTGCCTTTCTTGACTCACATCTCACTACCGTGAAGACTAAAGCTACTGTGATATGCGCCGGGGCATTTGCGGGCTGTCCTCTTACAAGTGTTGAACTTATGGAGGGTGTAAAGACAATTGAGGCCATGGCATTTCGGCAGTGTACAAAACTGACAACGCTCAACATCCCGTCTACAGTGACAGAGATTGGTCCAACATTTGTAAACGAATGTTCGGCACTGACCGATATTTCGGTGGCCAGCAGCAACCCTGTTTATATGTCTATGAGACATATACTTTACACTAAGACTGGTTCGTTGATTCGCTGTCCTGAGGGAGTAAAAGGTGCGTATTCAACCTTTCCCACCGCCGATAATTATGACTTCCCTACCAATCTTACCACTGTTGAAATAGGAGCATTTGAAAATTGCACAAATGTGTATCGTGTGTATTTGCCTTATGGTGTTAAGTCAATAGGTGCACATGCGTTTAGGAATAGTGGTGTTACCGTGTGTGTGATTCCCAGTACGGTCACCTACATGGGCGCTGGTCTATTTAAGGATGCAACCCATCTAAGATCATTGTTCGTAAACATTAAAAAACCCTTCATTGTAACATCTGAAATGTTCTCGGGCTGCGAGATGGAAAACCTGTATGTACCATACGGCTCGGTAGCAAATTATAGGACAACCAATTACTGGTATGCGTGGAAAAACATAATATCAGGATCATTAGATCTCTTAATGCCTGGATATATAGGATACACGGTGAGCAGCACCAAGCCAGAGACAATCAACGGCGTTGCTTATGACGGTCGTGTTAAACTCACCAATGCACAAATTGCAGCTCCCACGTCGGGCGTGGTAGATATTCCCGATTATGTCACTACAATGGATGGTAAGAAATATGCTGTCACCAGCGTTGACGGTGAATCGTTTTACATTACAAGTGGTGACTACAAAGCGAGACTGGGTGCCAATGTCGACTCAATATGCGAGAACGCATTCTATCATCAGAGTCATCTCACCGATATAGAACTCGGCGCCAACCTCAAGTACCTGGGCATGAATGCATTTGATGGTACCAGCATTACACAGGCGATTTTGCCACTGGGTTTCAAGGAACTCAAGGCAAGTGCATTTAAAGACTCTAAGGTTCAACGACTGCTTGTGCCCAGCACATGTAGTTCGCTTTCGACCGAAGCATTCCGTGACATGACCAGTGCTCAGGAGATCATTCTTAATGTTGACTGGGGTTATCATGCCAACTATACAACGGGAACTACGCCACAGTCATGCAAGATATATGTTCCCACTGGAGTTGTCAAGCAATATCAGTCAGTGTTCAGCAAGTTTGGCAACAACGTGCAAGCAGGTGCATTTGACTTTACTTATGGCACCATCGATAAAATGGCAGGTAGCAACTATCACATGACCGTGACCAGCACCTCTCCCATTACCGTTGGAGGTGTGAGGTATGATGGTAAAGCTAAGTATGTATATTACCCCACCATTGCAAACAAGACCGGCTTCACCCCCGGCAACTACGAGACCTATGCTTATTATGGAGGCGACAAGAAATATCTCATCACCGAGATAGGCGACAGTTGCTTTTTCTATGCACAAAATATAACCAAGGTTGACTTGGAGCGTATAACCTATCTGGAGCGCATAGGCAAAGCTGCCTTCTCGTTCTGTGGTATCACCACAGCAACCGTTCCTCGCACAGTTACCGAGATAGGCGAATATGCATTCTGCTACGCAACTAGTCTTACCGACCTTACCCTCATGGAAGACTACATTACACCATCGTTCAAAGTAGGCCACAGCATCTTTGGCTACAATGCACCGTCAATGCAGTGCTATGTAAATATTGACCGCTTCCTGACACTCAAAGATAAATTTAACGAGTTCAGTACTGGTAATGGTCGTGGCGACGATAAGATATGCCCGTGGTTCCGTGCAACTAATGACACTCAGGTATTGGGCTTCCCCATTGCTGTCGACTACGAGAAGGCAGGTATCGAGGCTTATTCAATTAGCAAATATGACATGGCTACCCGCAAGCTCACCACTTCACGCCTGCGCAAGGCTGCACCCAATGCCGGTGTGCTGTGTGTAAATCTCACTAAAGATAATATTTACAAGATACCTCGCATCACTGGTGGCTCAATGGAAGGCTACTTGCGTCCTACATCTGCTGGCAGGGTAAATGTATATGAAAAGGGTGGTATGTACTGGAATCCTTCTACCAAGACATTCGTTAAGCCTATAGGTTCTTACTATGTGGAAGATTGCCGTGCTTACTTGTTGCTGCCCAGCGATGCAACAGCTTTGGCACCCTGGAGTGTAGACATCTTGAGCAAGAGTGGCTTGAAGGGCGACGTGAATGGTGACGGCGTGGTTGACATTGCCGATGTTAACGCGGTTATCGACATCATCCTGGGCATGCAAAGCAAGAAGGCTGCAGCCGACCTCAACGGTGACGGTGTAGTTGATGTGGCCGACATGAACGCCATCATTGATATTATCTTGGGATTGTAAAAGGTTAATGGGTTAATGGGTTAATGGGTTAACTGGTTAATGGGTTAACTGGTTAATCGGTTAACTGGTTAATC
>JAGHTV010000551.1 GCA_018065165.1 Candidatus Sodaliphilus fimicaballi
GCTTTCCCACCATCAGCCATAAGGCTGCCCCCCCCTTCCCTGAAAAAACCGCGGCCTTCTGCCGCCTAAAAACCAGCTCGCCAAGATGCCGAGCAAAACATTAATACTAACTTTATATAAAACTACGGATTTTCTGATTATCTGTATCTTATGTATTTCTAAAACAACAGATTTCGCTGATTACTCAGATTTATATTCTGTTCTTGATTTATTAATTCTTCTGTTCTTCTGTCTAAAATAAAACTACAGATTTTCTGATTATCTGTAGTCGCTATAGCGAATCCATCTGTTAAATCTGAAATAAAATTCCCTTTTCTGCGTAATCTGTGGTTAAAAATCTCTCACAGAAGCCACAGAATCCACAGAAATCGGTTTAATCGGTAAAATCTGTTGATTTTAGATAGTAGTACAATAGTACATAAGAAGTTGAGAAAATGTTTTCTGCGAGATCGGCGGGTTCTGCGAGAGGCCAAACATCATCGCGAAGCCTTATATAACGATTTAATGTGATACTATCTTTATCTCTCGGCTCTCATGGGGTTGTTGAGGAAGTCCTCGTATGACAGGCGGATGCCGTCTTCTAGTTCGGTCTTGTATTTCCAACCCAGCTTCTCGGCTTTGCTCACGTCGAGCAACTTGCGGGGCGTGCCATTGGGGCGAGTTGTGTCCCACTTGATTTCGCCTTCATATCCCACTACTTTCGCTACCAGTTCGGTAAGGGCTTTGATGGTAAGTTCTTTGCCAGTACCTGCATTGACTGTTTCGTTGCCACTGTAGTTGTTCATCAAGAATACACACAGGTTGGCTAAGTCGTCAACATAAAGGAACTCACGCAGCGGACTGCCATCGCCCCAGCATGTAACCTCGCTCAAGCCTGCAACTTTTGCCTCGTGAAAACGGCGAATGAGCGCGGGCAAAACGTGGCTGTGCTCGGGATGGTAGTTGTCGTTGGGACCATAAAGGTTCGTAGGCATGACGCTGATGTAGTCGGTACCATACTGGCGGTTGAGGAACTCGCAATACTTGAGTCCGCTTATCCTGGCCAGGGCATAGGCCTCGTTGGTCTTCTCGAGTTCGCTAGTGAGCAGACAACTCTCGGGCATGGGTTGTGGTGCCATGCGTGGATAGATGCACGAGCTGCCCAGGAATTCTAGTTTTTTGCAACCATTTTGCCATGCTGCATGAATTACATTCATCTCGAGTATCATGTTGTCATACATGAGGTCGGCAAGAGCACTTTGGTTTGCAACAATGCCGCCCACCTTGGCTGCCGCAAGGAATACATATTCGGGCTTCTCCTCGGCAAAGAACTTCTCTACAGCCTCCTGACGACACAGGTCAAGTTCCTTGTGAGTGCGTGTTATGATGTTGTTGTAGCCTTGGCGTTACAACTCACGTACGATGGCGCTACCCACCATTCCACGGTGGCCTGCTACATATATTTTACTGTTCAGTTCCATGTGTGTCCTAATTTTACCAATCCCATGTGGTGCGTACGATATCTTCTTCGACCAGCGGATTGCCTGTTTGAACTTCAATGAATGTAAGTGTCTTTGTCGTTGCCTTGATTGCATGCCAGTGTTCAGCAAGTATAACTACGGTATCGCCTGCTTTTACATTGCGTGTAACGCCATCAAGCACAAATATGCCTTCGCCCTCGACAAATGTCCATACCTCGTTGCGGTGATAATGCTTCTGATATGATATATTCTTGCCCTCAAGTAGGGTAATGCTCTTGGTGAGAGAGTGGCTGCCGTCCTCGTAAGTGGTGTCGTCGATAACGCGATAAGAACCCCAGCGACGCTCCTCATACATGGGACGATGCTCAAGTTTCTCAACATATTTCTTGATATTCTCGGTCTCTTTCTTGGCACACACGAGGATGCCATCGGGGCACGCCGACACTACCAGGTCCTTAACGCCATCGACAAAGATGGGGTACTGCAGCTCGTTAATGACATGAGTATTCTCGCACTTGGGGCCAAGGGTAGCGTTACCTATTGTGTGGTGATGCAGCTCGTCGGTAAGGGTGTTCCAAGTTCCCAAGTCTTTCCACTGGCCTGAGAAGGGAACTACAGCCACCGACTGGGCTTTCTCGGCAACCTCATAGTCAAAACTTATCTTGGGGAACTCGCCGTAGCGCGAACGAGTGTCTTCAAAGCTCTCGCTCAGCATGTACTTGCGCACGATGTTCATTATATAACCCAGACGGAAGGCAAACACGCCACCATTCCAGAAAGCGTTTTGGGCAATGAGTTGCTCGGCAACATCAACTGTTGGCTTCTCGGTAAATCGAGCTACAGGAAGCCATTCGTTGCCATTGTCGGCTCCAGGAACAACATATCCATATTTGGCCGAGGGGTAGGTGGGTGTGATACCCATGAGTACCAGTTCGGCTACATCCTTCTCGACGCACTTGGCCATTTTGCCTATTGTCTCAAAGTAACCATTCTCGGTATACGGGTCGCAAGGCATGATTATTACCACCTCGTCATCACTGCACTGCTTATGCAGTTTGAGATAACTGGCTGCCAGTGCGATGGCAGGAAATGTATCGCGACGCTCGGGTTCGGTGACAATCGACACTTCCTCTCCCAGCTGGTTGATGATGATATCGTGTTGTGAGGCATTGGTGGCTAGGGTAATGTCGGCCTCAAGATTGGTGTCTCTTACTTGACGCACAACGCGTTGAACCATTGACTCCATGCTGCCATCTTCCTTCTCAAGAAGTGGCAGGAATTGCTTGCTGCGTGCATTGTTGCTCAGGGGCCAAAGTCTTTTTCCTGAGCCTCCAGATAAAAGTACTAGTTGCGTATGGGATTATTTATTCTCGTCGGATGTGTATATTAATAATGTGTTTGTTGTAGGCAGCAAATTTCTCGCTGTCGGTCACTACAAGGGCTAGATAACCGCCACCGCCAGCACCGGGCATCTTCCATGCAAGGACATCGGGCAACTGGCTGTAGTGGTCGATAGCCGCTTGTATATATGTGTTGTC
>JAGHTV010000417.1 GCA_018065165.1 Candidatus Sodaliphilus fimicaballi
ATTGGCAAAAAGTTTCTTTAAGCCTGTCATGCCTGCCATGGCTTGTGTGCCTATGAATGTAACCTGCTCGGGAATGGGGAGTTCCTGTATTGCATCGTCGCTATAGAATGCGTAATTGCCAATGGTGGTAACGTTGCCCATGTTGACTGTTGCAAGGGCTCTTGTGCCAGCAAATGTATAGTCGTCAATGCCTTCGTGAGTAGCGGGCAGAGTAACGCTTGCCAGTGTGTTGTCATACATGAACGCTCCCTGTCCCAGGGTTTTGAGTGCAGGGGCAAGTGTTGCACCCGTGATATTGTTGCCCACATAAGCCCAGTTGCCTATGCTTGCCAACTTATTGTATTGCGACAGGTCGACCACCTTGAGTCCTGTACCTGCAAATGCTGCATCGCCTATGGCTGAAAGATTGCTGGCAAGGTTAACGGTGGTAAGCTCAGGACAATCCATGAATGCTTCGGCTCCTATTGTCAGGTGTGCTGCTGTAGTAGGTGTCACGCTTGAGACCTGTTTCAGAGCCTTGCAACGCATGAAAGCACCCTTGCCTATTGTTGCTGTGCTGGCAGGCAGGGTGATGGTGGTGAGGGCATTGCAAGTTGTGAAGGCATAATTGCCTATCTCGACAAGATTGCTAGGCCAAGTGATGCTGGTGAGCGATGTACAGCCGCCAAATGCCGCTTCGCCTATGGCTGTTGCGCTGGCAGGAAGTTTCACGCTCTTGAGCGTTGTCTTGCCCGAGAATGTGAGTGCTGGAACAAGGCCTGCGGCAAAGCTATACTCTTCGCCCATCAGTGGTGAACTCAAGTCCTCGTATGCCACAATCTCAACTTGGCTCAAGTCTACAGCGGTGAGGGCATTGAGCTCTTGGGCAATGAACTTGAAGTCGCGGGCATCCATCTTGCCACTTACTGTGAGCGATGTGACAGCCTTGTCTGTTACCAGCTGGTGAAGCTTGCCTGGCTCACAGTTTACTTGTGCCAGTGCGCTTGTCCACGCAACTATAAGTAACAGTGCTGTAAATATAACTTTGCGCATATCAGACTTGATTATTTGATGGTTACCTTGTAGCTGTTGCCATTGAGGCGTACTACATAGAATCCTGTGCTAAGGTCAACCTCGCTGCGACCAGCTTCAACATTAACCTCTTGTGCCATACCGTTCATTGCAACAACCTGTGCAACGCCACCGTTGGCCGACTCGATAACGAGTGTTGAACCGTAAGCATAAACCTTGTCGGTAGTAGCAGTCATGTCGTCGATACCAGTGATTGTGCTTACTTGAGCATAGCTGCCGTTACCCACTACGCGGTGGTGCTCGCTGTTGCTGAATACCACGTTGTTGATTGAGATTGTTGAACCGTAGTTGAAGTCGTCGGTTGCCTTAACCTTGAACGACATGATAGCGCCTTCGTTGCCTGTGAATGCCTCATCATCGGGTGAGAAGGCGATAATGCGGTTGCCTGCGTTGTTGAGCAGGAATGAATAACCAGCGTCGCGTGAAGTGCCCTTGATTGAGCCGGGAACGATTTGGAGACCCTCGGGCAACTCAACATCAAATTGTACGCCAGCATACTGGTCGTTGTTGCTGAGTGTGAGCTCAATGGTTTGAGTCTTGCCGCGCTCAATTGAGAAGTCGTTAATCTGGACGCAGTCGTCAGTCATCACACCTGCCTTGGGAGTGCGAGCCTTAACCTTGCGGTAGTAATCCTCGATGTCGTTAAGGATGATATTGATGATTGCGTTGATGTCGGCAATGTCAATTTCGTTGTCACCGTTGAGGTCTGAAGATTGGAAGATGAATGGATCAACCGGCTTCTCAAGGATGCGTGCAACAAGGGTGTTGATGTCGGCAATGTCGACGGTCATATCGTTGTTGGCATCACCCATGAGGTAGTAGCGCAATACATAGAATTCCTTCCATTGCTCGGCTTTCTCATAATTGTCGGCTGCCTCGTTGCTCACGGGGTTGAGGATGACGGGTCTCTGGTCAATGCCTGCCCAAACGCTGTCGCCCAGCTCGGGAGCTGTGACTGACATCACATTGAGAGTGTCAAGGCCTGTCATGCCAGCCATTGCCCATGCGCCAATGTAGTTGACCGACGCGGGAATGGTGAATACCGAAACATTGTCGTTGTTGAAGAATGCATAGTCGCCAATGCTTGTAACACCCTCGGCAAGCATCTCGCTTGCAGTGAGTGCGCTAGCTCCTGCAAATGTGTACTCGGGGATGTCGACGATAGCTGTGGGCAGTGAAGCACCAGTCAGATTTTGTGCGTAGTAGAATGCACCCTTGCCCAGGGTGGTAACACCAGCAGGAAGGTTGGCATCTGCAATATTTGAACCTGAGACCGCCCAACTGCCAATGCTTGCAAGTTGTGTGAGTGCCTGCAGGTCGATGTTTTGTGCGTTGGCGCCAATAAATGCCTCGGCCTCAATGGTCTTGATGGCGTTGTCGGTGTCAACATTGAGCGCTTGCAGTGCTGTGCAGCCGTTGAAGGCACTCTTGCCTATAACCTCGACTTGGTTGCCCAGTGTTACAGAGTTGAGGGCGGTGTTGCCTAAGAATGCATAGGCGGGAACTGCTGTTGTGTTGAGAGTTGCCGATGTGAGAGCGAAGCAATGTGCAAAGGTACCCTCGCCTATGGTTGTCACTGTAGCGGGAATGACAATGGTTTCAATGCCTGATCCGCTCAAGGCATAGTGTCCAATGCTAGTGAGAGTCTCGGGCAATGTAATGCTTGTGATGCCTGTACATCCTGCAAGGGCCGAGTTGCCTATGCTCTGCAATGTGCTGGGCAGTGCAATGCTTGTGAGGTCGGTACCCATAAGAATGCCTGCGGGAAGTTCATCGGCGGGGAAGCTGAATGTTGTTCCCGAGAGGGGCTTCAGAGAGTCGGTAAACGCCACGATTTGTGCTTGGCTCAGGTCGAGTGTCTTAAGCTCGAGAAGTTCGTCGGCAATAAACTTAAAGTCGCGGGCATCAACTGTACCAGTCACAGTGAGTGTGGTAGTTGTAAGGTCACTAATATTTGATTTTAATGCACCTGCAGTGTTGTTGACTTCAAGTGCGTTTGCAACAAGTGTAAGGCTTAATGTTGCCAATGTGAAAAATAGTCTGCGCATAATATATCTATTTTGCTACAAAGATAGTAAAAATAGTTGATAATAACCAACATATATAGCGAAAAAATCATCACTCTTGGGGTGATGATTCTTTCCTATGGCAAAATGCCTATTTTGAGGCGATTATTTAATCAATTTTGTGGTGCTTGTAGTGCCGTCGGTATAGTTGGTTACAACGATGTTGATGCCATCAACGGGAGCATTCGACTCGGCACCTGAAATGGTGTAGTAGCGTACGCTGCTCACTTGCTTGTTGACATTCATGTCGTCAACGCCAGTTACGATGGTGCTGTGCTCAAAGTCACCCACCAAGTAAAGGGTGTAGTCAGCATATGTCTCGCGGTCTTCGGTAGTTGGCCATATCACCACCTTGCTTGGAGCCTTGCCGTCATCTTGGTTCTTTTGAACGATAACGCGAGTAAACTTGTACTGTTGCTCGATGAGAGAATTGAGTGGGGTAGTGA
>JAGHTV010000403.1 GCA_018065165.1 Candidatus Sodaliphilus fimicaballi
GTGCTTAGCAGTTTGCTCACCAGCTTGTTTATCGTCTTGCTCGAGAACTGGCGGTTACGCAGCTTGTCGGTCAGGGTGTACACACCTTGCAAACCTTGCGGGGCTGTTTCGGGCTTGTACACATCAACCTCGGGGTGGGCAATATTGTAGTGGTTGCCATATATTGTGGGCTTTCCAAATACGATGTACTCCACACCTGTACTAAGGCTGTCGCGTATGCTCTTCACACGGTTGAACCACACCATCTCAATGGTGCCAGTGCCGTCGGTAAACAGTGCTTGCAGGCGTTTGCGTGCCCCTTCGCCCACTTGGGTAAAGGTGATGAATCGGCCCTTGAGCTGTATGTAGGGCATCTCGCCATTTATCTCGTTGATGTGATGAATGGTGCTGCGGTCCACATACCTGAATGGAAAATAGTACAGCAGGTCGTGGAATGTGTGTATGTCGAGCTCCCGAGCCAGGAGTTCGGCACGCTTGGGTCCCACGCCTTGTAGGTATTGTATGTCCATTCGTTTCAGGTCACTACTCATCGGTCATCAGTTTTTCGGCCACAATAATGTCTATGGGGTGGGTAATCTTTATGTTCGAGGGTTCGCCCTCAACCAGTGTCACTTGGTGTCCTGCCGCCTCAACTACCGATGCGTCGTCGGTAAACAGTGGTGAGAATGGCACATCATACGCACCCTTGAGCACGCTGGCGTCAAATGTTTGCGGTGTCTGCACTGCACGCAGGTCGCTACGCAGCAGTTGGTGCGACTTGCCGTCGCCGTCCATCATTCTTATGCTGTCGGCAGGGTTGATGGCAGGAATGGCACTGCCACAAGTGTGTGCTGTCTCATAGCAGGTCTCAACAAGGTGAGTGCTCACTAGCGGACGCACGCCATCATGCACGGCAACAGTATCGCCCTCGTTGAGCGACAGTGTCATCAATCCATTGCGTACGCTCTCAAATCGCGATGCTCCGCCAGTAGCCACTGCGTGAGGCGTTGTGTAGGCATATTGCTTGCACAGGTCGCTCCACAAGTCGTGGTGGGCCTGGGGCAAAACAAGGGTTACCGTTGCGTCGCAAGCGGCAAACTTGTCGATTGTGTGCATCAGCACAGGGCGGCCACACAGCAGTTGGAATTGCTTGGGTATGTCGCCGCCAAAACGGCTGCCGCTGCCACCGGCTACTAT
>JAGHTV010000339.1 GCA_018065165.1 Candidatus Sodaliphilus fimicaballi
CTCAATACAGAAGTCGTCGTCGCGTCGCGAGAGGCGATACCACATGCTCTTCACGTCGGCAGCAATTGCTGTGGTTGCCCAGTCGCTGTAGCCGTTGTTGGTTGCTACGCTACCCAGGTGCTGGAACTGCTCGTTCTCATACTCAACGCTGCCCTTGAGCCAGTTGTCGCTATCAAGGTACATTACTACGCCACATTGGTCAAAGCGGTGGTGGCTCTTTTCAAAGTTGGTCTTAACCACAAAGCTGAAGAACTTCTCCTTGGTGCTAATTTGCAGCACGGGAGCATTGTCGTTGCGAAAGTGATAATAGGTACGTTGCCACAGGTCGGTCTTGGGTTTGGTTACGACCTCGATGGTATCACCCTTGATAACACAAGAATCGGGCTCACGAGTCCACTCAAAGTCGGCAAAGTTAAGAGCTTTGTTTTCCTTTAAGACGGTAGCCACAACATCGGTTGAGTCATTCTGTTGCATGTCGTTCTTTGTTTGGTTTGAAGTACATGCCACCATTGAGATGGCAAGTGTAGCAAAAAGTAACTTTTTCATTGTTTTTGGGGTTTATATCTACAATTACAGTGCAAAGTTACTAACTAATTTCCTATTATCACTGCTTTGTGTAGGGGAAACCGCTCTCTAGACATTAAGTTACTATAGATAACAGGACTGTAGATAAAAGGGACGGTTCTTTTTATCTAGGATTTGTTCTTTAACTATAAAAAATCTTTTGTTCGTCTGTCTAAAGAAAAACTACAGATTAAGGGAGGCTCGCAGGTCGCGGCACGGGCCTGCAGCCCACTAACCGCTGCTCACTCCCTTGAGCTCGCCTACGGCTCGGTTACGCTGATTACACTGATTATTAGACTACAAGAACAAAAAGGACAAAAGAAAAATTTATTTTAATTTCTTTTAATTTAATGGAGGTTCGCTATTCGCGGCACGGGCTTGCGCCCACTAACCGCTGCTCACTCCATTGAACTCGCCTAACGGCTCGGTTCTGTCAGTTTATTGACTGCGAGAGGCAAAACAAACTACAGATTATCTGATTAAACTGATTGTTTTTTAGACTACAAGAAAAAATTGTGCCGTATTTACCGCCTACACATAAACAAATTGTGACAATTTTAACCGATAGAAGAACAAAATAGCCCATTTTTCTTGTTTCATATTAAATTTTAATGTATTTTTGCCGAACCCAATTACGATTTCACATATTGTACACACTAAATTTTAGCCTATGAAAAAGTATTTTTCATTTTTAGCAATGGTTGCTACGGCATTCTTTATGAATGCTCAGGTAGCAATGCTCGCCACGGCCGATGACGCGGAACCCGATGGCGTAACCACGCAGGTCGTCGAGATGTCGACAACGTATAATACGCCTTACGATCTTGCAACCCTACACGTGAATGCAGTCCAGCAGCCAAGCAAAGCCCCAGCCAAGAAGGTAACTCCGGCTTTCCCCGCTGACTGGACTACTTATATTGCATCTTACAAGAGTGCTGCCACAGCATCGTTTGCCGATGGTGGTGGTGCCGTACAAATGAAACAAAGCAACGGCGAGGTTGGAATTGGCAACCTTTTCTTAACTGGTAGTTTAGCTGTTGCCAAGCCCACTGCAACCGAGGGCGTTTATGAGATTCCCGCATTCCAGGTTGTGGGCACCACCGTCGAGTATGGCGACGCTGTGGCTGTTCCTTTCAAGGTTGTACAGCAAACCGACGCGGCAGGCAAGGTGACTAATGTACTTGCCATCGACTCGGTGGCATCGGGCGTCAAGGTTAAGATTACCAGCCCCACTTCACTTGAGTTTGAAGGCCTCTTTGGCTATGTAGTCAAGGAAGGCGAGAGCGCAGGTGCAGCATTCTATGTTGCCAACGGTGGTAAGATTGTTCAACCTAACGGCATGATGACATGGAAGAAGCTCAACGACGACACCGTATATAAAACAGTCGTTAACGCTACTCAAAACGGCGACCAGTTCACTATCATCAACCTGGGCGGTGGTGGCATTGAGTTCACAACAACTCTTACCAGCCGCAAGGAGGTGAAGATAGGTGGTTACCCCGTGTTCTATCAAAAGTTGGCTAACCAGTTCAGAGCCTTTAACGTGTCAGGTATCGAATATAGCAATCCCGCCCTCGAGAAGGTTTACCTCTACAACACTAGTCTGATGGCTAATGCCGAAGGCGACAAAGCTATCACTTGGGGTCCCTGGAGTGCTGTTTACTCTTCTTACACATCGGGCTACCTTACCGAGGGTCGCATCGACTTTGACAATCCCATCACTTGGCCCGAGCCCAAGACTGCTCAAGGCCTTAAGGGCGAGGGTACCGAGGCAAGCCCCTACCTCATCGATAACAATGACGACTGGAAGGCTGTAGCAGCTGCAAGCAATAGTGGCGTTGAGTTCAAAGGTCAGTATGTAAAGCTCATGGCCGACCTCGACTTCACCAACGACTCGCTCCCCGCCATTGGTACTGCAACTACTGCTTTCTATGGCACATTTGACGGTGGTGGCCACACTGTAACTGCCAAGCTCACCACAAGCTCTAACAACCAAGGTCTCATCGGTACGCTTGCAGGTGGCGTTGTAAAGAACCTTAATGCTGCAGGTGAATTCAACTTTAGCGGCACCAACTCGGCTTCGATTGTAGGTGCTGCCCGCAACAACTCTACAATAGAGAACTGTAGCAGTACTGCACATGTCACTCTGGGCGAGAATAGTACTGCTGGTGGTGGTGTAATCGGTTTCTGTAACTTCAAGAGCGTTATCCGCAACTGTCACTTCAAGGGTGTGCTTGATGTCAACACCAACAAGGGCTCTTCATGGGTTGCAGGTGTGTGCGGTTACGGCTATTGCACCAACTTCTACGACTGCTCTAACGAGGGCCAGATAAACATCACTCACACCGATGTTGTTGAGGGTGTAGGTGGTATCAACGGCTACACCATGTTCAGCGACTATGAGAACTGCTTCAACACTGCCGACATCACAGCATCTAAGTGGGTTGCAGGTATCAGCGGTTACAGCCACACTGTAGGTTCGTCTAATGCAAAGAACTGCTACAACACTGGTAACATCACCTCTACAGTAGCAAGCGGTAACTATGCAACTGCAGGTCTGTTTGCCTACATGATGTATGGCGGTACCTATGAAAACTGCTACAATACCGGTAACGTAACAGCACAAGGTGCTGCGGCCTATGTAGGTGGTTTATTTGCACACTACCGCGGCTCAAGCGATTACTCATACATTACCCTCAAGAATTGCTACAACACTGGTAATGTAACTGCTAATGGCGGTAACTACGTTGGTGGTGTGGCAGGTTTTGCTTATGCAGCATCAATGGACGCTTGCTATAACACCGGTAAGGTGGTTAGCAACGGTACTGCTTACAACAAGGGTAACTCAGTGGGCGGTGTGATCGGTCAGTATCAGTCTTTCACTGCCGACTCTACATTCTTCAAGACCCAAATTACCAACTGCTACAATGTGGGTGAAATTGAGTCTAAGTCGGCTTGGGCTGGTGGCTTGATTGGTAACTTTGCTACTCACAACACAGTAGCCAACTGCTGGAATGCCGGTAAGGTTACAGCACTCAACCGCTCGGCTGGTCTCGTAGGTTATAGCGCATACGAGGCTCGCATCCAGAGCAGCTTCAACGTGGGCGATGTTACACTCACTGCTACTACTAAGGGTATCGGAACAGCGGCCAACAGCGGCGCTGCTGGTATCTTGGGTTATGGTGCAAGCGACTTGAGCGACTGCTACAATACAGGTACTATCACCGGTAATGGTCGCATTGCAGGTATCTTGGCATGGCCTTACCACAACACTACTGCAACCTACAAGGACCACATCTATTACACTCCCTCGGTACGCAACAGTTACAACATCGGTAAGATTGTTGCCGACGCTGACTCTTGTGGCAACATCGTAGGTGTTCACACATTCAACAATGGTACAATGTGGCGTCCCGACGGCTCTAACTATCAGTACAAAGATACTCTCGAGAATGTAATGTACCTCGAGGGTATGTGTCTCGGTGCAATCACTGGCGAAGCAACTAATCCCGAGGTTGGTTACGACACACGCCAACTGTGCCAGCAACTGCCCAGCGACAAGTATGTGAGCGTGAGCGACTACTGCTTCCCCGTTCTCGCAACATTCAAGGACAACGCTTATGCTAAGGTTTATGCCGTAGCTGTAGTTCCCAGCGAAGACGAAGAAGATCCCGAAGTTATCACTCAGAACTTCAACGTGGGTCATCCTGCTGGCGTTGAAATCACCAGCAGCTATGCCGGCCTTACTATCGAAGGCACAACAGCCAAGTTTAACGGTGACGCTTACGAGGGCGAAATCGTGCTGACTGTCGCACCCGCTACAACAGTTAAGAATGCTGAGGGTGACGGTCAACCTCAACCCGTTCGCCAAATCGTATTGAACGTTAAGGTAGAGCAATCAACAGGCGTTAAGGACATCGACAGCAAGGAAGTTAAGAGCGTACGCTACTACAACCTCAATGGTGCACAAATGCTTGAGCCCACAGGTGCATGCATTCAAGTGCTCGAGTACAGCGACGGCTCACAAAAGGCTGTAAAGGTTATCAAGTAATTAACCCGTGATTGCCACAGGGCAATCGTTATCCAATAAAATAGCACGGCATGACTGCCGTGCTATTTGTTTTTTATGCGAAGCAAGTTTGCGTTTGCGTTTGCGTTAGCGTTAGCGTTTACGTTAGCGTCACGCTATCGCGTGATGCAGTACCGCGATGAGCATATAGCCGCTTATGATGAAGCCCAGGAGGAGCTTGCCGCCGGTGGTGAGGAGAAATCCAAAGAACGAGAACATCGCCACTTTAAACGCCTTGTTCATGTTTTGCGATGCCGTAAATTCAAACAATAATGCTCCCAAGAACGGGAAAACGATGATGCCGGGCAAACTGAAAGGTCCCAGTACCACAAAGGCAGGCAAGAACAACAGGCTGCCAAAGAGTCCCAACGTTGCCCCCCAGGCAGCCCGTTTCGAACCACCACCCAGCTTGGTCATGAATGCGGGTGCAGTGTAGTCAAGTACAGTCAGCAACAATGTGAGCACCCCAAAGACGATGAGTGCCGCAATTCCTATCTCGCCAGGTATAGCGAAATATAGTACCACCAGTGCACTATAGTTGAGTGGAGGGCCAGGAATGCCGGGCATCACAGCACCAACAAATCCTATCAGTGCCAACAGTATTGCAATAATTACAAGTAGAGGATCCATATTTCATTTTTTTTAGTTTACATCTATTAGACGAGTTAACACCCAATAAAGTTGCAACTATCATGCCATAATTTGCTCAAGACAGACGAACAAAAGATTTTTTTATTCAAGAACAAATTCTAGATAAAAAGAACCGTCCCTATTGTCTATTTTAAAACTACGAATTTTCTAATTATCTGCATCTTGTGTGTTTTTAAAAACAAAAGATTGCACTGATTACACAGATTAATATTCTGTTCTTAATTTATTAATTCTTGTATTCTTCTGTCTAAAAAAAGAACTACGGATTTTCTGATTAAACTGATTGTTTATCACGCACAGAAATCAGAGTCGTCTAATCCAAAGAGCGTTATTAGTAACTATTCAGGTATCTTTCTGAGATATATCCAAACTGGCAGCACTATCAATGGGCTACGTTTTTAGAATATCGAAATATCAAAAGAGACAGTTGTAGCACTTCGCAAGCGTCATTTGATAGACGTTCAAACGCACCGAACGCTTGTTTCTGTTCCTCTTCTGTCATGCCTGTACCTGTATCTTCAACGACCAGTGTCAGAACTCCATTATCA
>JAGHTV010000241.1 GCA_018065165.1 Candidatus Sodaliphilus fimicaballi
TCTTTCAGTTTACTTGATTTGCGGGAGAGAATCGCTTCGCTCGGTTGTGTGGTTGACCTATCATTGACTGTGACGGTGCTATTACCTTTGCACCGCGAAAACGATAAGCGTGACATTTTCACTAATAACTTTAATCTTTTTTTATGAACAACGACTCTGAGAATTTTGTACCCGAGATTGACCCGAGCATCAATTTGCCTTGTGACACTCCTCCGGTAGAGCCGCCTGCCGCATCTGGTCCTAGCATTGACGATGTGGCTGCGAACATGAGCATCGACGATGCTACACTGGCCCAGGTCAAGCAACTGTTGCCGCCAGGCACGACCACTGTGAGCGACGATCTGCTCAAGGCTCTGGTGCTTGCCGTGCGACACGACGAGGATGTGAGCAATGCCGAGGCACAGGGCTATGTGCGCGGACGCAACGAGAACATTGAAGCCCAGTGCGGATTTGACCACCCACACGGCGATGACGATGTCTGCGTCGACGAAGTGAACTTTCCCCGTTATGCACGTCGCAGCGTGTGGGACTGATGACCAATCAACTATTGTTTAACTAACCTACTAAATCTTTATTACCATGAACATTTACACTATGATTAAGCGCTGTGTGCGCAAGGCCGAGGTGGCCGTTATCAACAATCCGTTAGCAACCCTCTATGTCGTTGGTGTACTGACAATGCTGCTGGTGAGTGTGCTGTGCAACTATCACGATGGCGTGCTCGCTGCTGCGGTTGTCGTGCCCGGTGTGGCTGGAGGTCGCCATGTGGTAGATGGTCCACTCACTACCGATGTCGCTCGCGAGGCTTCGCCCGAGTTGTTGCTCAACGAGATTGACCGCCAGATTGTCAAGATTCGCCCCATGGCAACCCCTGTTGACCAGATTTCTCGCTACGCTGGAGCCAAGCATGCCGGTTCGATGCAGGTTGACTACTACAATGTCGACACCAAGCCCACCGTGACCTACTTGAGCGACGACTATGACGAGAACACCGCCACTGCTAGTGGCTCGGTCAAGGTAACCCTCTCTACCGAGAACGACGAGATCTTTGATGCCAGCGATACCATACTGGTGCAAGGCGTGTATGGCTATGAACGCGATGGCATGACACGCAGCAACCGCGAACTGGTGCTGTATGTGACTAGTCGTGACAGCGACGGCGGCGTTACCGTGATGGCCGTCAACGGCAAGCGCATTAAGGGAGTGGACGGATGCGTGCCCACCATCGATGCCGGAACCACCCTCATACGCATGGGTCGCGCTGCCAGCGAGCTCGATGTGATGTCGCCACAGCACGAGGCTATGCCGCAAAAGAATACCCAGTATTGCCAACTCTTCAAGATGCAAGTTGAGCAGAGCGTATTGCAAAAGCTTGCCAACAAGGAGGTTGACTGGACTATGAGCGACCAGGAGGAGGCTGCCATATACGACATGCGACTGGGCATGGAGAAGTCGTTACTCTTCGGGGTAAAGCGTCGCCTGTGGAACCCCGACAAGAAGGAAAACATCATGTTTACCGAGGGCATCTGGTATCAGGCTGGCAAGGACTTCCGCTACGAGAACGATGTGTTCAGCGAGGAAGATGTGGTCGAACTCATGCGTCAGGCCTTTACTGGCAACAACGGCAGCAAGCGCAAGATACTCATTGGCGGCAGTAAGCTCATAGGAGCCCTGAGCCACCTTAATGTCACCCGCGTCGTTACCTCGGGCGAGAGCGTGAGCAAGTGGGGCATCGACTTCACCGAGTTGCGTAGCAAGTTTGGCACGCTGTATCTGTTGCTGAGCGAGGTGTTTGACGACTGTGGCATGGCCGACAACGGTCTCATCATCGACCCCGAGTATATCCAGAAGTACAGCCATGTACCCTTCAGCACCGAGGCACTCAACCTCAAGTCGAGCGGCTTGCGCAATACCGACGCCCTCGTCCTCACCGAGGCCAGCTGCGTAGTACTGCGCTATCCCAACTCACACATGCGAGTCACACGCATCTAACACCCCCTCTGTCAAAAACCCAATTGGGACTGTGTCAACATCGACACAGCCCCAATTTTTGTTTATCAGCACACTGAGAATAAATTGATCCCAGATTAATTTAAGTCGCTTTTACCATAAGTAACCTTGCCATCACTATCTATGCTGAGATAATTGCGGGGTTCCTCGGCATTCTCTGTCTCAATCCATTTCTTTATAGCTGAACCTTTTAATGGCGAATAGTTACTAAGACCTCTTGTATAGCTTTTCGTCTCTTTATCTCGTTTAAAATGAGTCGTCACGGTTTTATAAACGCATGATGTTGAATAATCGTAGTTTTCGTCGTCCATAATTATGGCATCGGGCTTGATTTTGTATCTCAACCCAAAGGCAATCTTAACAGGATAGTCACACTCGTCGTAGCGAGTAATCCAGTTTGCTTTATTATTGACGCAAGGTATTACTTTTTCAACTCCGTTGGCTTGCTTACATACCATCTCAACATCAACGACACTAAATAACGAACCCGCAACCAAGGCGCTTGCATCGACATCAACACTCAGGATGTCATTAAACTCGGCTTTAGATAATGACTGTGTTTCAGGATAGCCATTAATAATGGTAATTTCGCCATCTTCGTTAATAGTGAAATGACCTTTTTCGTTTCCCTTGTTACCATTAACTATCCAGTCGGCCACCTGGTCACCGTTAACGTAATCTCTGAAAAAATATAAACAGGTAGAACCGCTAATATTAACTGGTTTGCCCACAGTTTTATAGTCACATGAGACATAACTTAAACAAGAGTATTTCTTCTCGGTGTTGACTTTAGTTTTGGTGTTGGCACGATACACCATGTGATAAGTGATATCGGCAGGCACATCAATTACAATGTTGTAGGTTGTATCCTTACCCTGATAGACCAAAGTTTTTTTCACACCATTAATGTCGACAATGATTGATTCGACGTCAACAACATCGGGCAGTGAACCATAAAAGGTAGGGGTGATTTCCAACTTCACCGATTTTACCTTATCAAAAATTTCCGGATTGCTAAACTCATAGCACGATGTGAGAGTCATCGCCGCCGACAATACAAGAGCAAATATATAGAAATACTTCTTCATATTTTATTTTGAGATATTTAAGTCTACAGCCGATTTTACTTATGAGCTAGTGCGTTAATCTAAGGCGGTTCTGCGATAAATGCCGATTCCTCTTTCGTTAAAATCTAACAGAAAGTACTCGTTTTTGGCATTCTCCATCTCAATCCACTTCTTGACAAACGAACCTTTCATAGTGCGATCTTCGTATTTAACTTGATTCATACCAGTTTTTTTCTGTCGGGTGAGTGTAGTAGTGGTAACCAGATATGTGCATGTCACATCCAAAGAGAATTCAGTATCGTCGACTATTATGGCATTGGGCTTGACTCTGTATTGTAACTTATATGCCATGATGTTAGGGAATTGGAATGCGTCAAATTCCTTTATCCATTCAGTACTTTCGTTAACACAGGGCAAAACCATTGTTTGTTTTTTCCCATTTTCATAATATTGACACACCATGTCGGCCTCAATTACGCCAAATACCGAACCACCGAGTTGGGTTAGTGCTCTAACCTTAACGTTTTGTATATCATTGATATAAATTAAATCAGGCATTGGGGTTGGATTAGGATCCTCGCAAATCTTGCCGTTTTCGTCAATAACGAAGTGCCCTGGGCTTTTGATATTGTTAATGCTATTTACCCATCCTGAAATTTCGTCACCTTTGATGTAGTTTCGTTCAAATTGATGCGATGTATAGCTTGCTTGCGACGTGCTATCCTTCATAAAGCTGCAATAAACCTTGCTTACACAAGAATACAGTTTGTCGTCTATAACTTTGGCATCGGGGTTTATTTTATATGCGACTCTATAAGTAATGTCGGCAGGGAACTGGTCAACATTAAGTGTATAAGTGGTGTCTATGTCCTTACCCTCGTAGGCAAAGACTTTTTGAGTGCCATTAACGGTTACGATGACTGATTCTATGTCGACAATATCGGGTAGTGTTCCCCAAAACCTGGGTGTAAAATTAAGACCAATTTCAGGGGTCATTTCGGGCACAATTGGATCGGGCTCGTAGGGTTCGTAAACATCGGTACAAGATGAGAGCATTGATGCTACCATCCAAATCGCCATAATTGAGTAGAAACTTAACTTTTTCATATTCTGTGTTGTTTTTTGTGCTATAATTAAAAACTGCTGATTTTCTGATTATCGGAACTTCTAGTAAATAAGAAAAATATACTACATATTTCGTTAGTCTAACAGATTTACCTAATCGTTGCCGAGTGTGAATCTTAATCCCGGAGAAACCGAGAATATGACAGGATGCAATGACTTATAGGTAACTAATTTCTGTTTTTTGTCGGGCAGGTTCCAAGAAACCGTAGGTTCCAGATATAATCCTATGTTCTTGGTGATGTTGAACTGAACACCTCCTACTCCTACTACCGAGAAACCAACGCCATCTTTGTGATAAGGCCCTCCTTGACGAGGAACTGAAACGCAGAAGTCGGCCGCCATGCCTGCTCCGAGATAGGCTTCTAGCCTCTTGTGCCGTAATAGGGTAAAGTCGGCGCGAAGAGGAATGCCTATATATTGGACATTTTGCCGTAAGTCACCATAATTAGGAACTGTCATCTTAGAATAATACCAAGAGTAATCGACTCCAGATGTAAGTGACCATCTGTTATTTAATGGAACGCGCAATGAGATGCCAACACGTAGTGGTATGTAATATCTGGTTTTTATATAATTATAATTACCGTTTTCAACAGGATTGGTGATAGTGAGACCGTATCCGGCATCACCTTGATTGTTTCCTATAGCCAACGATGGCAAGTACTTGATGAGTGCGGCAGCGACACCTGCGCCTCCAGTAATGCCTGCTATGGTTTTTCCCTTAAAGGTGTGGCGTGGTTGCTGCATCTCAACGGTGCTCATATAGCTGGGCATCGTTGTCGATGCTAGTAAGGTGGTTGTGTCGTCAATAGCTATTGTTGATACTGAGTCTTGGCTCTCAAGCGTAGTAACCGTCTCGGCCATTGCAAACTCCTCGCTGGGCTGCATGTTGAGGTCGCTTGTGGGGAGTGAAACGCTGTGCTCAACATCGTTCTCGGCTGTCTGGGTATAAGTGTGCTGTGGTGCGATAGGGGCAACGACCTTGGGAATGTTTACACTGCGAGTTGTATCATTGCCTGCGGGTGCAGCCTCTTGAGGGACTTCGGTTTTTGCCGTTGTGGGAGTGTGATTGCTGACAGCAGTGGGCACTTGTGACTGGGGCTGGTTGTTGCCCAAGGTTATTAAGAGTGCAATCACTGCGGCTGCGGCTATGGGAGCCAACCACGCAACGGGCGTCACCTTGCGTTTCTTGCTTGCACCTTTAGCGCTGGTGTTGAGAATCGCCTTGAACTCAGACAAGTCACCCTCAGGGAGGCTGCTTTCGTAGCCTTCCAGTCGGTCCCGTATTTTATCTTCTAGTTGTTTCATCTTAGTCTGAGTTCTTGATGTATTCGTTAATTTGTTTCCTTAAGCGATTTTTAGCCTTTGCTAGTAGGCTGGTTGAGCCTCGTTCGCTTATGTGGAGTTGTTGTGCAATCTCTTTGTGTGAGTACCCGTCGAGGCAATACATGTTGAAAATTGCACGTTGTATATCGGGCAGCTTGGATATGAATTCCAGTAGCTTATCGATTGATATTCGGTCAAATTCCTCGTCGGAGAGTTCGGGCAGAGACGACGATGTGTAAGATTCGAGAAACACGAAGTGTAGTTTGTATCGCCTTATGTGCGCAAGGGCTGTGTTTATGGCTATTCGGCTTATCCATGCAAGCAGCGAGCCATCGCCTTGATACCTGAAAGTGTGAATGTTTTCAAGTGCTTTTAGGAATGCCGTGTGCAAGAGATCTTGAGCCTCATCGCGGTTGTCGGAGTATCGCAGGCAGAGTGTAAACACCCTAGTCGCATATCTTGTATACAACTCCTCTTGGGCTTGCTGGTCGTGCTTCACGCAGTAAGCAACCAAACTCTTCTCGTCTAACTCCTGATATCTCACAAAGTCTCGTCGTGCCTACACTCTATGGAGCGAATTTATTG
>JAGHTV010000290.1 GCA_018065165.1 Candidatus Sodaliphilus fimicaballi
ATAAATCTGAAAAATAATCCCCATTTCTGTTAAATCTGTGGTTGAAAAAAGTTAGCGTTAACTAACACAAATGCTGTTGATTACTGTGCCGGTGTGGGCGGTGCCGGTGACTTCTAGACGCATGGTGCGACATGGTGGGGACACTACTGGCATGGACAGTGGAGCTGCTACTATGCCTCCCACTCGTAGCGAACCGAGCAAGAACCCGTGGCAACTCATTCCGCGCTCGCCGCGTAACGACAGCGTGAGCTGTGACTCGTCACTAACGACGCACCACGACACATGACGCGGCCTTGCATAGCGATGTGAGGCAATGACGATGGGATGAGAACGGTACTCAACAGGAAGCACACAGGACTCCTCGCGAGTGAGGTCATATAGTTGTCCTTGGGCCGTGACGGCAATGGAGTGAGAGACATCGTCGTAGAGGGCCGTTGCCTCGAGTGTGCGACGGCTGTAATGGCCTTGTGGAGTTACGGCAACCACGCCGTCGTCGCCCAGCAGGTGCAACTCGCAGTGACTGTCGTCCCACGACATTGTGGCCGAGGCTGTCACCCCAGGCAACAGGCGCGAAACTTGGCTGCCCGTGAGGCGACACAGCCAGCCGTTGCGGTCGATGTAATACACATCGCGGTCGCCATCGACGGGAACACACCCCGCGGCAATAATCGAGCGATCAACAAGACGGGCCTCGCCCAGCACGCCCATTGCACTCTGTGCCACAGCATAGATGCCCTCGCTGGTAAACAGGTAGGCCGCATAACGGCCAAATCCACCCGAGTATAACGGTCGAGACACTGGAGCAATGGCCATGAGCGAAGCGCCAGTAACACGAGCCACCTGCTGCGTTATCATCGCATTGCCGTGAGCCGAGCAAGCAAGTTGCCCAGAGGCCGAGGCAATGTACAGGCGACCATTGCGCACCATCGCCGCCACGGGAGCAATCTCACTGCTACCGCTATTGATGGCGGTGACCTGCTCGCGAGTGAGCGTTGCACCGTCAGTCATGGGAGCATTGATCACGCCTGTGGCAGTGGCAGCAACATGAGTGACATTAGAGGCCACAAAACGGCCCTGGGCGAGCGAGTCGACATCGGTAGTGGTTGCCACCATGTGCCAACCGCTAGCCTCGAGAGCGGCTACAACTCGCGATTGCGACAACGATTGCCAGCCATACTGCAAGTTGGGCGTGCGAGTACCTCCTTGAGTGGTGAGACAGCGATAATAGAGCGACGATACATCGGCAATGGCAGGTTGGGCGGTGACAAAGACATCGATAGCCTTAACCATCGATCGCCACGACTCTCCCACCCCCGACTGCACCTTGATGCCCAAGCGATACCCAGCCATCGACATCGTGGTTGCGGCAATGCCGGTATAGGACGACGAGGCGGTGGTGACAGCAGCGGTTACTGGCTGGGCATTGGCAAGAGTTGTGAGTCCTATGGTGACGGGATTGCTCACCCACAGGTAATTGTCGTCCCACATGCGCACGGCGTAGCAAGCCATGAGCGGCGTGTAGTAGCCACCCTGAGCGGAGACTGCGGCAACGGCATTACGCCACGCTGCACGGTAACGCGATGTGAGGGCAGCAATGTCGTCGGCATGTAGCGGTTCGCTCCACGACTTGTAGGGCGAGGCAAAGGTGTAGGCGTCTAGCGATATTTGGGTTGAGAGTTCGTCGGCCACGACGAGCGTGATAGACGGAATGGCCTGTGCCTTGTTGACCACCTCGCAGGTGTCACCACTATAACGCAAGTGCAGCAAACCATCGCGGGTAACAACCACAAGACCATCGCCCACGCGATACATCGCTATCACATCACTGGTCACCGTTGTCACAGCAGTGCCGTCGCAATAGATTGTCGAGGAGTGCAACGAGAAGTGACGATTGCCATCTACGAGCAGCAGGCGATGGCCAGCAGGGATCGTTCCGCAGTACACGGGAGTTCCAGTCACTACCAGCGACTGTTCCTGCTCACGCAGGTTGACGGCTACCGAGGCTTCGCCTGCATGAGCAGCCTCGGGATTGCTGTAGTGGCACGCACAACGAGGCGACACCACAACTTGAGTGTGATTCTTCTTCATGATATCTATTTAAGGTGTTAATGATTAAGGGGGCAAATTTAGAGGAGGCAACCACCATTGACAGTCGTCAACCAGGCAACAATGCTAGTTCTCGACGTTAAAACGTCGAGCACCCTGCCGTTTTGCGTTTACGTAGTTTACCACAGATTTACCAGATTGATTTTTTCTTTTGGGAATTTAATTGAGATTAAACAGATTGTTTAACAACTACTTTCTAAGATGATTGCTATCTGATAAATCTGAAAAATAATCCCCATTTCTGTTAAATCTGTGGTTGAAAATGTTATCGTTTGCGTTTTTCGTAAAAAAAAAGTACCTTTGCAATATGAAACCATTGAGTGCCGATGCAGCAATGGCTCGTGCTGCTGCCCTGTGCAGTCGCAGCGAGCAAGCCGAGAGTGACATCCTTAAGAAGTTGCTCACATGGGGCATTGCACCCTCGCTGGCACACGGCATCGTCGAACGACTGAAGCAAGAGAATTTCCTCAACGAGGAGCGATATGCTCACGCCTATGTACACGACAAGCTGGCATACAACGGCTGGGGGCGTGTAAAGATCAGTTACCAACTGAAGATGAAGGGCATATCAAGCAGTGCCATCGACGCAGCCATGGAACAAATCGACGAGGAGAGCTATCGCGACACACTCATGCGTCTGCTGCAAGGCAAGTGGCGTGAGGTAGCCCACCGCGAGCCTCAACTGGCACGGGCAGCAATGTTGAGATATGGTGCATCACGAGGCTTTGAAACACCGCTCCTATATGACGCCGTAGATAAAATAGTCAAGGATGTTGACTAAACTTAAACAATACCTGCAAGCAGCGGCCGATGTTGTGCTGCCACGCACCTGCCCAGTGTGCAAGCGTGCCCTTGTGGCCGACGAGCACTATGTGTGCCGCTCCTGCATGAATACACTGCCACGCACACACTTACACGAGATTGACTTCAATGTGATGGAGCAACGCTTTGCCGGCAAGGTACGCGTTGAGCACGCTGCAGCCTATTTCTATTATGAGAAAGGCAACCCCTACGCATCGATAATTCACGACATCAAGTATCGCAATATGCCTGATATGGGCAAGTGGCTGGCCGCTCGAGCCACAAGCGAGATGGGGGGAAGCGAAATCTTTCAAAACACAGATGTGATTGTACCCGTGCCGCTACACATCGACAAGCTGGCACAACGTGGCTATAATCAAGCAGAGTGCATTGCACAAGGTATTGCCCAGGTAACAGGCGCCACTGTGTGTAACGCTGTCGTTGCACGCAAACCTCACAACACACAAACGCAAAAAGGTGCCTACGAACGCTGGCAAAACACCCGTGACACTTACGCACTAAACGAAAAGCTAATAGGCGAACTGACAGGAAAGAATGTGCTCATCGTGGA
>JAGHTV010000517.1 GCA_018065165.1 Candidatus Sodaliphilus fimicaballi
ATTATGTATGAAAATCAACTGTTGCTTTTATAGTATATTGTTGATGAGTTATTGGGATTAAAGAGATTATTTGCAGTCTCAATTACATCTTCTACAGTTACTTTGCGATAGCGGTCAACTTCGCAATTAAATAATGACGCATCACCGAGCAATTCATATTCACATAACTTTTGAGCCTTTTCTTGATATCCAATGTTATCAAATAGCATTGCTGCATGGAATTTGTTTTTGCACTTTTCAAGCTCATAGGCAGTAATTCCATCTTTATAAAGTCTTGTCAATTCATTATCAATCATCTCTTCGGCGTGGTCAAAGCTAATTCCATCATTTAGTTGTGCTCTGATAAGGAATAGTCCAGGTTCTATATTCCCTTCAATTGCTGCATCTAGTTCAGTAAATACATGAGACTTCGACATTATATTCTGGAAAAATCGAGCAGATTTTCCATTTGACAATATATCTGAAATCAAGTCGCACGAAGGATAATGACTTTCATTACGGCCTGCCATATGGAATGCTTTGACAATCATGTTGCGAGGTACATCTCTACTAACGCAAAGTGTGCGTTTTTGAGTTTGTTGTGGCTCGGAGATATATGTCCTGGGCTTAATATCAGCTGGTGCAATCTTTCCAAACCATTTATTAGCAAGTTTAATTGTTTCATCAAAAGTGATGTTGCCCGAAACGCACATTATGAGATTGTTAACCGCATAATGTTCTCTATAAAATTTTTTGATTTCATCAATGCTAACATCTGTGATATGACTTGTCTTTATGCCAATTGTGGGATATTTGTAGGGATGGATCTCGTAGGCTAAATCATGAAGCAAGTGCGAGATATCACCATAAGGTTCGTTTAAATATCGCTGCTTGAACTCCTCAACAACGACATCTTTCTGAATCCTAATACTTTCATCGCTTAATGAGAGGGCAATAAGACGATCGCTTTCGACCCACATTCCTGTCTCTATATTACATGCGGGTAGAGTCTCATAGTAGTTAGTCATGTCTACATTGGTCCAAGCGTTACTTACACCTCCTGCTGCTTGCAGTTCATCATCGTATGAAATAACATTCTTTGAGCCTGTAAACATAAGATGTTCCATAAGGTGGGCCAATCCTGTCATTGTAGGGAGCTCATCCTTAGAACCTACATTATATAGTAAATTTAGCGCTACCATTTTGGTAGCGCTATCATAGTGGTGTATTAATTTTAGTCCGTTATCTAACTGGACTTTATTAAATGTTATCACAATACCTTAGCTGAAATGATTTTAACATCATCTACCGGGCGGTCATTAACGCCAGTAGTTACATTCTGAATTTTGTCTACAATGTCAAGTCCCTTAACAACTTCGCCAAAAACGGTGTATTGACCATCAAGGTGAGGTGCACCGCCTATAGTGCTATAGGTTTGACGCTGTTCCTCGGTAAACTTTGCAGGATCCTTGGCATATTCAGCCTCAACAAGAGGAATAAGTTCGTTTTGCAACTTTTCTAATCCTGCCTGATCGCCATTGCGTTGCATCTCAATGATCTCATCGCGATGTTGCATTGCCAATGACTGGAAAATACTTTGTTTTTTGCCATATTCGAGACGTTGTTCCATCATGCGCATTTCATCTTCATTGCACACACGACCAGTTACAATATAAAATTGTGAACCAGAACTTGCACGCTCGGGGTTTACTTGGTCACCTGTGCGAGCTGCAGCAAGAGCACCTTTTTTATGGAAAAACTTAGGATATACAAACTCTGCAGGAATAGTATAATTGAGGTCACCAGCGCCAAGCATGTCATCCTTTTTAGCATTCTTTGAACTGCCGTCACCGGTTTGAATCATGAAATCTTTTATTACCCTGTGGAATAATACACCATCATAATAACCTTCTTTAACAAGCTTAAGGAAGTTATCACGATGTTTAGGTGTTTCATTGTAAAGTTCTACTACTATATCGCCTAGAGATGTTTTAATCTCAACCTGAGTTCTTTTTTCGTTATCCACTGTTGTATTGTTTTGTTGATTTGAATCGTTGTTATTTTTCATTGAGCATGATATAGTGGCCAACATAATAGCGCACAATATGTATATGTATTTCTTAGTCATATCTATGATTTGTTAAATTCCTGTAGGATATAGTCGCTTGTAAATGCGGCGGAAGTTATCATCAGATGCGATTAGTTCACTTGCGTTCTCTTTATAGTCCTTCCCCCAGATTGATGAAGCTAGGTCGGCAAGATAAGCGCGATCTTTGTCTTTTGAAATAGCCGCTTTAATAAGCAAGTCAATAGGTGTTGCAAATTTTACTTTGTCGATTGCATTAAGGTATCGTGCTGCACTTACAACAAATTGTCCATTACGGTCAACTGCAATGATATTTTCAATAAGATCGTTAATATCATTGTCAATATCATTAATGTTATTTGCAATATACTCATATGTAACTAACCCATTGGGGTCATTTTTGAGTTTCTTTTTTTGCGATTCGTCCATTTTTATAATGTTATTATTTATTCATATTTTGATAAAATCACGTCAAGCCCTGTTAGCTTGCATATTGAGTTGAGTAGACTGATCTCAACAGGCTTTACATCTCCGTCGGCATCAATAATACGAGTAAGTAATTTGCCTACTTCAAATTTCTGCTGATCAGTCATTTTCTTAACAACATCAATCGCATATTCCACTTTCAATGCTTTACCCATTTCAAAGATATCTTGTGAAATATGTAATTCATTATTGATTATATTAGACACTGTCAATTCTTCAACAGAAACGACATTGTCAATATTAATCATCTCGATGATTAAGCTAATGATAGAAGCTTTTTGGATGTCAGTATAACTCATTTATATAAACATTTGTTTACTTTGCAAAGTTAATTCTATTTGTTGATATAACGAAATAGTTATTGAAAAAAATGTGTACATAAAAAATGTACAACCCTTTGTTTGGATTGTACATTATATTTATGAAAGAATATTATTTTTACTCGTCTTTTTTGAAAGGAGGAGGAGCATCTACCCCACTATCTTCAGTAGCATCTTCGTTTCCTTCTGGATTATCTTCTATCTTAGATTCCGCCTTTTGCTTTGCTTCCTCATTAGCTTTGATGATTTCTTCGGTACGTGACGCCCACTTGCGTTTACCGAAGACACGTTCAACATCTTCAGTGAAGATTACCTCATTTGACAAAAGTAGTTCGGCGAGTTCGTGATGTCCTTCGGTGTATGTAGTAAGCATGTCTTTAGCTCGCTCATACTGTCCGTTAATTATTTCTTGAACTTCATTGTCAATTGATTGGGCACGAGTTTCACTGTAAGGCTTAGTGAAACCGTATGATTGACCTGTTGAATCATAATATGATATATTAGGCAATTCATTACCCATACCATAATATGTTACCATAGCATATGCAATCTTTGTTGCTCGCTCAAGATCGTTCAACGCTCCAGTGTCAATAAAACCAAGATACATCTCTTCGGCAACACGACCTGCCATCAATGAGCATATTTCATCAAGCAGAGCCTGTTTTGGTACAATCTGACGCTCTTCAGGCATATACCAAGCAGCACCTAAAGCCTTGCCACGTGGTACAATTGTAACTTTGATTAATGGACTTGCATATTGCAAATGCCAGCTAACGGTTGCGTGTCCAGCTTCATGCATAGCAATTGATCGGCGTTCTTCATCGGTGATTATCTTTGACTTCTTTTCAAGACCACCGATAATCCTATCAATAGCATCCATAAAATCTTGGCGTTGAACTGCTTGCTTCTTGCGACGAGCGGCAATAAGTGCGGCCTCGTTACATACATTCGCAATATCGGCACCAGAGAAACCCGGAGTTTGGCGAGCCAACTGTTCAATATTTACACTTCCATCAGTCTTTACGTTGCGTAAGTGAACATTGAATATTTCTTGGCGATCAGTCAATTCGGGCAGTTCAACATATATCTGGCGATCAAAACGACCTGCACGCATGAGAGCCTTATCAAGAATGTCGGCACGGTTTGTTGCTGCAAGAATAATAACGCCACTATTGCTACCAAAACCATCCATCTCAGTGAGCAACTGGTTAAGGGTATTCTCGCGTTCATCGTTAGAACTCATACCTACGTTCTTACCACGAGCACGACCCACGGCGTCAATCTCGTCGATGAATACGATACATGGTGCTTTCTCCTTTGCTTGACGGAATAGGTCGCGAACTCGAGATGCACCCACACCTACAAACATCTCAACAAAGTCAGAGCCTGACATTGAGAAGAAAGGTACTTCGGCTTCGCCTGCAACGGCCTTGGCCAGCAGTGTTTTACCTGTTCCTGGAGGGCCAACGAGAAGGGCACCTTTAGGAATCTTACCGCCGAGTTTTGTGTAGTGTTGAGGGTTCTTGAGGAAGTCAACTATTTCAGCAATCTCAACCTTGGCTTCGGCCAAACCAGCAACATCCTTAAATGTCACATTAGTTGAGTTCTCCTTATCAAATAGTTTGGCTTTAGACTTGCCTACATTGAAGATTCCGCCGCCAGCTCCGGCTCCACCATTCATGCGTTTTGTGATGAGGATCCAGAAAACTATTAAAAGTATAATGGGACCAAATGCCCAAAGAATGTTGCTCAAGGCACCGGTTTTCTCATAACGTACTTTGCCCTTAAATACACCTGCCTGACGCCATTGGTCAATCTTTTGGTCTACACCGGTTTTTGAACAGTTGGCACGAATCGAAGCCTTACGACCTGGTTGTGGAACATAAGACTTATATACTTTGGCAGCTAATGAGTCGCTAAGGATGGCTTCTACTTCGCTCTCGTCGCTATACACGACAATGCTCTCAACGCCTCCCTTGCTTACCCATGTTTCAAATTCACTCCAACTAACCTCTTGGTTGGCACTTTTGTCATTAAACATCCAAACACCTAGAATCATGGCAAGTACGATGCCATACATCCAGTAGATGTTGAACTTAAATTTGTTAGGCGACTTTATGTTTGGCATAAATCTTTTTAGTTAAATTGCACATTATTTAATCCAAGTCAGGAATGTCAACTATCTTGGCATCATTCCATAGCTGCTCAAGACGATAACGTTCTCTTACATCAGGTAAAAATACATGTGCATAAATCGTGCCATAGTCAATTACAATCCACTCTGAATTCTGATAACCATCATAATTGTAAGGGCGTACGCCTGTCTTTTCCTCGACATATTCTCTGATACTGTCAGCAATAGCATCTACCTGCATGCTAGAGTTACCATTGCAAATAACAAAGCCTTGTGCTGCAGCATATTCTATGCCGCTCATATCAACATGAGTGATTGACTTTCCTTTCTTCTCCTGAATGCCTTCTACAATTGCTTGTACAAGCACTGAATTATCTATTTCTTTATTCTTCATATTCTACTAAAAATTATTTTGCAAATATACATAAAAATCAAGCAATATTATAGTGTCTTAACAATTTTTGTATACTTACTTTGTTGGTTAGTGATTTTGCCGTTAAAAACTTGTATTTACGGGCATTTTTTAGTAAATTTGCCTAATTTTAGACAACTAATATAAATAAGAGCATATGATTTTATCAATGACAGGATTTGGTAAGGCTGTAAAAGTTTTTAATAACAAGAAAATTACAGTTGAAATTAAGTCTTTGAACAGCAAACAGGTCGATATGTCTGTAAGACTTCCTCAGGTGTATCATGTTATAGAATTGGACTTGCGCAATAAGATTGCAACTGCCTTGCAAAGAGGTAAAATTGATGTTGTGGTATTTGTTGAGGCTAACGAAAATACTACCCCCATCAGCATCAATGTCCCTATGCTCAAGCAATACAAGGAGCAACTTACCACAATGGCAAAAGAACTTGAGATTTCATTGCCCGACGACTGGTATGCAACACTGTTGCGACTTCCTGATGCATTGAAAAACGAAGTCAATAACACTGAGGTTACCGATGAGGAATTACAAGCGGTTAAAGACTGTGTTGACGATGCAATTGCTGGCTTGACTGAATTCCGCGCTCAGGAAGGAGAACGACTTAAGACTTTCTTTGAAGAGAAAATTGAAGCAATACAGCAGTTGCTCAATGAGGTTCCCCAATATGAGGGCGTACGCGTTGAGAAAATTAAAGCCCGCATAATGGAGTCTCTTGCTAAACTGGAGAATATCAAGGTAGATAACAACCGCTTTGAGCAAGAACTTATCTTCTATATTGAAAAACTCGATATTACAGAAGAAAAGATTCGTTTACAAAATCATCTTAATTACTTCCTTGATACTCTTAACAACGGTTCAGGCCAAGGCAAGAAGCTTGGTTTTATTAGCCAAGAGATGGGTCGCGAAATAAATACTACCGGTTCTAAGGCAAACGAAGCTGAACTTCAAAAGGTAGTTGTTAGAATGAAAGATCATCTTGAGCAAATCAAGGAACAAGTTCTTAATGTATTGTAATGGAAACAGGTAAGTTAATCATAATTTCAGCACCATCTGGCACAGGCATGTCAACTATCATTAACTCAATTATTGATGATGAACGCCTGAAGTTGGAATTCTCTGTTTCGGCGACAACTCGCTCTCCTCGTGATGGCGAAAAAGATGGCGTCAGCTATTATTTCCTTACTGTTGAAAGGTTTAAGGAACTCATTGCCGAGGATGCTTTCGCTGAGTATGAAGAGGAATATGAAGGTCGCTATTATGGTACACTTAAAAGTGAAATTGAACGCATCAACAATGTTGGCAAAAATGTAATTCTTGATGTCGATGTGCTGGGTGGTATCAATGTAAAGAAATTATATGGTACACATGCGCTGTCAATTTTCATTCAACCGCCCAGTGTTGAAGTGCTCAAGCAACGATTGCTCGCTCGTGCTACTGATTCTATTGAAGAAATTGAGAAGCGAATTAGCAAAGCTGAATTTGAGATCAGCCATGCTGACAAGTTTGATCGCAAAGTAATTAATGACAAACTCGAAACAGCTGTTAGCGATGTAAGAAATCTCATATTAGATTTTGTAACAAAGAATTAAAATGAAGATAGGAATAATGGGAGGGTCATATAACCCCATCCACATTGGTCACGCTATAATAGCCAATTATATTATTCAAAATACATGTTTGGATAAATTATGGCTTATGGTGTCTCCTGAAAACCCATTTAAGTCTGGTCAAAAAATGGCTAGCGATATGGATCGTATTAGGATGACCGAGATGGTTGCAAGTAGACTCGACAATGTTGTTACTTCGGCATTTGAGTTTTCTCTCCCCCGTCCTTCCTATACTATTGATACATTAAACGCATTACAGTCAAAGTTTCCTGACGATGAGTTTTACCTAATAATTGGTGCCGATAATTGGGCAGCATTTGAGCGTTGGCGTAATCATCAAGAGATTATTGAAAATTTCCATATATTTGTGTATCCCCGTCGTGGATATGATGTGGTCATTCCTCAAGATGTGGCCAACAAGGTAGAACTCGTTGATGCACCTTTTATTGAAGTGTCATCAACAAAGATTCGTGAACAACTGGGCGAATATAAGAATATGTGTTTCTATTTGCCTGAAGATGTCTATGAATACATTGTTAAGAAACACCTGTATATGGATTAATTATAATACAAATGAACAAGGAATCAAAACTGTCTAATAATACGCTCTCGGTAATCGCCTTGACAAATGAATTTTGCCATGCAATTGAACATTGTGGCGAGTGTGATCGTGATATGTTTGTAGCAAAGATGCTTAAACTGTTACCTCGCATATATATGACCATTAGCGATGTTGAGAATGAAGGTGGTTTTCCCGGTTATTACATTGAATCATATCTTGACGAGGTTGCTTATGACCAAGTTAGAACTGCAATATCTCAAATTATGGCCGAGGAGGATGTCTATCTTGAGGTGTTTGTTGAAGATATGAAATATAGCGACACACCCATCTCGGCATTTATTAGCGAAAATTTGGCTGACCTGTATCAAGAATTTTTCAATTTGATACAATCAGTAAAAGAGGTAGATTCTGATGCTAGACAACAACTTGTTGAACAATGTAAAGAGAATTTTATCAACTATTGGGGACAAACATTATGTAATGTATTGCGCGCACTTAATAGTTGTTTCTATAACGATGGTAATCAATATTAATCTTAATCGATAAACTATGGCTACAATTGAATCATTATTAAAATTCATGGATGATAGTCCTTGCAACTTCCTTGCAGTGAAAACCATAAAAGGTATTTTGAATGAAAATGGTTTTCAAGAAAAGTTGCTGACTGACAAAATAACAGCTCAACCTGGTGAGAAATTTTATGTCACAAAGAATGACTCAGCAATTTTTGCATTTAAGATTGGTAAGAAATCGCCAGTTGAAACAGGATTTCGCATTGTTGCAGCACATAGCGACTCTCCCTGTTTCCGTGTTAAGCCC
>JAGHTV010000292.1 GCA_018065165.1 Candidatus Sodaliphilus fimicaballi
GACTATAACACAATAAACGTCACATATTTATTGTGTTATAGTCATTATGTGACATTCCCAAATTATAAACCCAGGATTGAATCGATAATCAAGTTAATGTCGGCAACATCAACAGTGCCATCGCCATTGACATCGGCAGCGGGAACTGAACCAGCCAAGCCCAGGACAATGTCAATTGCAGTGTTAACATCGGCGATGTCAACTACACCGTCGCCATTGATGTCACCCTTGACACCAGCACTGCCACCTACCTGATTGATAGTGATTACATCATCACTCAAGTTGCCAAACAGACTCTTGATTTTAACCTCGCACTTGCGGCTCTCAACGCCAGCGGGCAGGGGTTCGCACTCTACCGAGATGTCAAATACGTCTCTATCAACATAGTTAGCCTTGACGCTCTTAACCCACTCGGGAAGACCTGCAAGTTCATAGAGGTATTGACCTGCCTTATTGAACCATGCAAGTTGAGTGTAAGTAGTAGCCATTTCTTCACAGCTCTTACCATCGGCACTAACGGTGATGGTATTGCTATACTCATCAACCTTCATGACATCATAAGAACCATAGAATGAGATGGGTATACCCCACAAGTTATTATTATAAACGCTTGAACCTACATATTCATGTGTTGTCTTGTCGATAAAGTCACGATACAAAAGAGGTGTAGCGTAGGGATCGGCAACAGCACTGTAATTGACCTCGGCTTGAGCGGCAGCATAGCGTTTTACTGTGCGAGTGCCAAGTTCTACGCCCTCGCGCTGGAATCCCTTTAACTCAATGGCAAACTCATCGGTAAATGTAATGTAGCTGTCATCGTCGGTCAAGGGAATTGTAAGGTGAGCTTGTTTTCCTGAAACAAGAGCGCCAGGAGCCATGGGGAAATAGTCGTCATTAACCTCGGCAGTAAAGATAACATCACCAAATGCTCTAGAGCCATTGGGTAAAACCTTTACCTTATAAATAGTAAATGTGAGACCCTCAAAGCCAGTGAAGAAGTCGCCGGTTGTACTTGTGATGGGAATATTGATGCGCTTAACAGCAAAGGGAGCAAGAGGCTTGGGGAAGAACATGTGGAAACCATCGCAAAGTACAGTCTCGTTCTTTCCGTCACCGTTGAAGTCGATACGATCAGTTACTCTAC
>JAGHTV010000171.1 GCA_018065165.1 Candidatus Sodaliphilus fimicaballi
TCCTAAGGATCTCCTTGCTAAGACTAAGGTCCTCAAGCGTGCATCAGTTACTGCTAGCGCAACTAACCTGTTGCTCTTCACTAACTACGACGGCGATCCCGAGGTTGCTGCTTCAGGTGCTGGTCGTGGTGGTTCAAGCTCAGTTGGTTTCGACTACTGTGGTATCCCCGCTACTTCAAGCTTCGCACTCGGTGTTAACTTGACATTCTAATAAACCATCACATTATATATAATAATCGTGAGATTTATTTTATCAACCATCAATTTTAAAAAATCTAAGAATATGAATTTTTTCAAATCAATGATACTGTGCAGTGTAGGTGTCGCTTCATTGGCTCTTACATCTTGCAACGACTGGCTTGATGTCAACACCGACCCCGATAGCCCGTCAGATGCTGCAGCGCTCTACTATCAGCGTCTTGCACACATCCAATTCTATACTCGCGATGCTCAGGTATTCGCTGGCTGGCGTTGTAGCTTTGCTAACGGTGACTGGACTTCAACTAACGGTAGCACATACTACAATGTGTCTATCCACTATCCCACTAACTCACTGTGTACAACTCCCTACCAGTGGTGGTTTGTAGGTGCATATGCTAATGTGCCCGACATGTACAAGAAGGCTATGGACGCTGGTAACTTCCAGTTTGCTGGTGTTGCTGAGCTCATCAAGGCTTATGGTAGCATGCTCATGACTGACCTTTACGGTGAGATGCCTTACACTTATGCTGCTGCTGAGCCCGCTCTTCCTCCCTACGACAATGGTAAGACTATCTTCCTGGGCTGTCTCAACGACATCGACCACGCTATCGAGCTCCTCGAGCAAGGTCGCTCTCAGGCTGCTGACCTTCCCACACTCGCAGTTAACGACTCTTGGAACAAGGGTGACCTCGAGAAGTGGATTAAGTTCGCTTATCTGCTCAAGGCTCGTTGGATCAACCACCTGAACAAGAAGGCTGCTGGTTCTTACAAGGAAGGTAAGTATGATGCTGACGAGATTCTTCGTTGCCTCGACAATGCTATGAAGAGCAATGCCGACAACACTATCTCACACTGTATCGACGCTAACGGTGACTACGACGTTCTCGGTTGGTCAGAGCCTATCGAGTACAACGGTCTGTTCTCAGTTTGCGGTATGAACTCTGGTTACTTCGTAACTAAGCGCCTTGAGGAGAACCTCACTAACTTCGCTGGTAACGGCGTAGAGGATCCCCGTGCTGCTAAGATTATCCCCTGGTGTGTATCAGGTAAGAGCGCTGACACTCCCGCCGACGTAACATTCGAGGGCAAGTGGCGTCGTTCTAAGGGTGTTGACATGTCTGCAGTTCCCCAAGCAGGTGGTCCCCTCCGCGCTTCATTCGGTCCCGCAAACAAGGACGACAAGGATCCCGCTCACATCGATCACTTCTGGATTGACACTGACAACGCTGTTCGTAAGGGCGATACTCTCTTCATCGAGCAAACAAGCTCTTGTAAGGAGTACTTCGGCAACCAGGACATCCTCTATCGTCGCGATGGTTCAGATGCTTCAACTGAGTCAGGTACATTCTTCACTCGCGTATCTTCACCCGTTTACCTGGGTGTTTATCCCGAGGTTTGCTTCATCCGTGCTGAGGTTCTCTTCAACCAAGGTAAGAAGGATCTTGCTTTCAACGCTTACAAGGACGGTATCAAGGCTTCTATCGAACTCATGAACGAGCGTCTTTCAAGCTGGCTCTCAGAGGATGCTAGTCTTGCAAAGTGCCCCTCATTCACTGTAATCAGCGAGGCTGACAAGAACAACTACCTCAACAACGGTATCGGTACATCAGGCGACCTTACCCTGGGTAAGATCTTCATCCAAAAGCACATCGCTCTCATGTTCTCAATGGAGGTTTGGAACGACTATCGTCGTTACGACTACGATCCCGCTGTGTTCCCCGGCTTCTTCGTACCCGAGGCTCACAAGCTGAGTGCAAATGCTATGAAGGCTGTTCCCGACGGCAAGCAATTCCGTCGCTGGCGTCAGTGCTCACACGAGCTCAACTACAACTCTAAGGAGTTGCAAGCTATCGGCGAGCAAGTTCCCGGTGCAGTTCTCAAGGATAAGGACGGCAACCCCGTTGCTTGGAACAACGCTGATGACGTATGGACAATTCCCGTATGGTGGGATAGCGACCAACAATAATCCACAGCGATTATCCTAAACGCTAAATAACCCAGGGGCGGCTCAAAACAGAGCCGC
>JAGHTV010000232.1 GCA_018065165.1 Candidatus Sodaliphilus fimicaballi
GTGCTGCTGTGGGGTCGGTCATGCCGGCATATAGCCAGTAGGCGCCAGCCCACGCGGCCAGGGTAGCGAGAGCGCACATCACCTTGTTCTTGGCATTCTCACTCTGGAAGAAACCAAAGCCTGTGTAAACCGAGAATGCGAGCAGTGCGAGGCTGAAGATGTTGAAGCCAAATCGCATGCCGCCCTCGATGGTGAGGTTGGTATACTTCTTAGCGAAGAATGTGAGTGCCGAGCCGTTCTGGTGGAATGCCATCCAGAAGAAGATTACCACTGCAAACACGAGCAGCAGAGCCACGATGCGGTCCTTGGTCTGCTTGGGTGTAAGTTCCTCGACGGGAGCAGCATTGGCTGTCTCCTTAGCCTTGGCTGCAGTGACATCGGCGTGCTTAAACCAGCTGCGGCAAGCAAAGTAGATGACTGCCGAGAGGATGAGCGAAACGCATGCTACCCCGAAGCACAGACCGTAGCCGCCATAGAGTGCCTCAAGGTATTGAGGTGCCTTGTCGCCATAAGTTGCTACGGCATCGGCTGTATATTCAAATCCGTATTGTGCAAGGTGCTGATTGGTAATCCAGCGAGCCATTGAGGGTGCAAACATTGCACCAATGTTGATGGCCATGTAGAACAGCGAGAACGCTGCGTCGCGACGGCTCGAATACTTGGGATCGTCATACAGGTTACCTATGAGCACCTGCAGGTTACCCTTGAACAGACCGGTACCCAGCGATACGGCTGCAAGGCCAGCAAACATGGCTACCTTACCGGTAGTGTCGGGCTCGGTGGGAATAGCAAGACCCAGGTAGCCCAGGAACATAATAGCAAATCCGGCTACTACGCAGCGGCCATAGCCAATCTTGTCGGCCAGCATACCGCCAAAGAGGGGAGCAAAGTAAACAACTGCCAGGAAAATTGCATTTACCTGACCTGCTACAGCCTCGTCCCAGCCAAACTTGGCCTGCATGAACAGGGTGAAGATGGCCAGCATTGTGTAGTAACCAAAGCGCTCGCCAGTGTTGGCAAGCGCTAAGGCAAATAGACCTTTCGGTTGATTCTTAAACATATAGTTATCGTTTTACTAAATTAAGCCGGATAGTCCGGATGCCCCGGAATATCCGGCTTGATGTTTTTGTTTTATCTCGGCGTTGAAACGCCGAGCACTTAGCTATTTGTTAGCGTTAGCGTTTTCGTTATTGTTATTTAGTAACGCGCTCGAGCCACTTAACCATTGAGAGCATAACGCCCATAGAGATGAGGCACACTACGATGAATACGCCCCAGCATTGCCACAGGTCAATCTTGTTGTACATGAGTGCACCGATGGGGAGCAGCATGTTACCAAGAGCTGTAGTACCAAGCCACAGACCCTGGCACAGACCGAGCATAGACTTGGGAGCAACCTTAGATACGAATGACAGACCCAGGGGAGAGATGAACAGCTCGGCAACGGTGAGCAGGAAGTAAGTTACAATCATAACCCAGGGACCTGCCTTCATAGCAGCTACCTGAACAGCATCCATAGCCTTGAATTCCTCGCCTGAGGGATAACCAGCGCTGAATGAGTAAACTGCCAGGAATGCATAAGCGAGACCTGCGATGAACATACCGTAAGCAATCTTGCGGGGAGTAGAAATCTCCTTGCCACGCTTGCTCAGTGAGCCGAAGATTACCATAACGATGGGAGTGAGCACGATTACGAAGAATGGGTTAACAGCCTGCCACAACTCAGCGGGGAGCTTCTCGCTCATGACGAAGTCACGGGCAAAGAATGACAGAGATACGCCATTCTGGTGGAATGAGAACCAGAAGAAGATAACCACGCCAAGCACTGCAAACAGAGCGTAGAGGCGTTGCTTCATCTCCTTAGCCATTGTTTGCTTCTCCTCGGCGCTGATCTCAACAGCTGCAGCAGCTTCCTTCTTGCCCGGAGTGGGGAAGAGGTTCTTCTTAGCAAAGAAGATTGAGAGAGAGATGAGCATAGCGATAACTGATGCGATGAACGCGAAGTGTACACCCTGGTTGAAGACTGTCAGGTAAGCCTGGCAAGCTTCGGGAGTCACTGCCTGAAGACCTGCAGTTTGAGCATATTGCTCGAGGTTAGCCATCTGGTCGGCGGGAATAGTGCCGTTGATGAGCTGATGGCACAGGCTGGGGAGCTCAGCTACATACTTGTAGCCTGAGAGACCGAGCCACCAAGAGCGCAGGAAGGGAGCGATGAAGGGAGCTACGAGACCACCAATGTTGATGAATACATAGAAGATTTGGAAACCGCTGTCGCGCTTGCCTTGAACAGCTGCGAGAGCCTCAGGACTCTTCTTGGCAGCCTCTGCTTCCATGTCGTCATACATCTGGCCAACGATAGCCTGCAGGTTGCCCTTGAACAGACCGTTACCAAATGCGATGAGGATAAGAGCAGCGCAGGTGAGTACGAGCAGGCCTGTCATTGTGCCCTCAGTAGCAGTGATAGGTATTGCAAGAGCAACATAACCCAGTGCCATGATAATGATACCGGTCATGATGGTGCCTTTGTAGTTTTGAGTACGGTCGGCGATGATACCGCCCACGAGGCTAAGTACATATATACCAGCCAGGAATACTGAATAGATAAGAGCTGCCTTCTCGTCGCTGAGACCAAACTTAGAGCACAGGAACAGTGAAAGCACTGCGGCCATGATGTAGTAACCAAAGCGCTCGCCCATGTTGCTCAATGCAGCAGGAATTAATCCTTTAGGGTGACTTTTAAACATAGTGTTGTAATTTATAAAGTTAGTAATTTGTTTTTCTCAGTGTTTATTGCTGTGCCTGAAAGGCGAGGGCATAGGCGCGTATCTTCTTTATCATTGCCACGAGGCCGTTGCTGCGGGTAGGAGACAAGTGCTCGTGCAGTCCTATGCGGTCAATGAAGTAGAGCTCGGCGTCGAGAATCTCGGCGGGAGTGTGGCCACTGAGCACACGCACCAGCATCGAGATGATGCCCTTAACGATTATGGCGTCGCTGTCGGCAGTGAAGTTGAGCACGCCGTCCTCATAGTCGGCCTGCAGCCACACGCGGCTCTGGCAGCCCTCAATGATGTTGTCGGCAGTCTTGTACTTCTCTTCAAGTGCAGGCAGTGCATTGCCCATGTCGATGATGACTTGATAGCGGTCCATCCAGTCATCAAAGCCCTCAAACTCCTCAATGATCTCGTCTTGTATGTCGTTGATTTTACTCATTACCTTTACAAAAGTATTACAAATGTATTTTAACAAGCAAATTTAAGCATTTTTCTACAATAATGCAAGTTTACCCCCCATTCTGCTAAATAAATGTGTTTTTTCGCGTTTTGCCAGCCATGTGCTGTGCTATGCTCGGGTGGGTATAAAAAAGCAAGCCTCGCCGTGTGGCGAGGCCTGCTGTGATTATTTCATTGATAACTGTTTATCAATAGAAGGCAATCAGGTTGCGCTCGATCTTGGTTGCTTTGCCCAGGATGGCTGTGATAGCTTGTGGGTTAGCGATCATACCAGCACCGCGTGATTGTGAGAAGCGGTTGTCGAGCTCTTGCTTAGTTGCCTTGCGCTGGCTCTTCTCAACCTTAACAACTTGGTATGCATAAACGCCAGTCTCGCCCTTGTACAGACCCTTAACTTCGCCTTGCTTAGCAACTGCTACGCGACCGATGAGACCAGGCTCGTTCTCCAGCTTGGGAGTGCGGTCGGCAGCGAAGATAACTTGTGTAGAGTCAACTGTAGCGCCCATGAGCTTAGCATAGTCAGCGATTGACTTAGCCTTGCCGTCAAATTGCTTCATCAGGTCGTCACCCTTCTTGCTGTTGCGTACCTTCTCGGTAAGTGCTTCCTTGAGGCCCTTAGCGTCGTAGGGTACATAGTCGCCATCGTAAATCTCGTCGATGCAAACTGCTACGAGGATGTCGTTGTTGTCGCTGAAGATGGGAGAAACCTCACCCTTCTTGTTCTCAAACGCCCACTTGATGGCCTTGCGGCTATCCTTGATGCCTCCGTAGTAGGGGTTGATGCCCAATTGAGGAGTGCTGGGAGTTACAGTAACCTCGGCAGCGTGGTAGCCAGCAGCTGTTGCGTTCTTAGTGAAGTTGGCAGCAGTCTTGTTCTTGTTGAGGAACTGTTGGAACTTGTCGCGCAGGTTGTCGCTTGTTGTTGTGCTTGCATAAGCCTCGTGGCTGATGGTTGCATATGTGTAGAAGGTCTTGGGAGCCTTCTTCTCGATAACCTTCATGAGTTGTGCGCCTTGCTCGTTAGAGATGAATGCGAAGTATTCGCTGCCAGCGTTAGCGAGCTTAGCCTTCAGTGAGTCGGGATAGCTTGCTACTTGGATCCATTGGTCAGCTTGGCCTTGAGCACCCTTAACAGCCTTAGCTACATCCTCGATGGTCTTGCCACCGTTGAGCATAGCGAGAACGCTGTCTTGAGTCTTCTTGTTGCCGGGAACGCCTACAAATGTAACTTGGATAGAGTCGAGTGAAGATGTCTTGCCCATGAGCTTGTACATCTTGTAGCTACCCTTAGCCATTGTAGTATCCTTCATTGTTGCACCAACTTCAGATGCTGTTACAAAGTTCTTGATAGCAGCGGGGAGACGATCGGCTGTAACCTTAGCAGTGTCGATGCCAACCTTGCCGTATACGCGAACTGAATCGATGCCTGCACCCTTCTTGAGTGCCTCGTAAGCACCAGCAGCAACCTTGTCGGCAGCAGCCAGGTCGGCGTCGCTAGGCATGATGTTAACAGCGATGAAGTGGATGAGACGGTTCTCCTCGTCGAGCTTGTACATAGCCTTTGTCTTCTCCCACTCAGCCTTGATGTCGGCGTCGTTTACGGGATACTTGTCGTCGCTAAGTGAAGCGAAGTCCTTCTTTACAAATGCGATGTAGTTGATGTTATCCTCGTCCTCGGCCATTTGAGCACGGTCAAGGTCGTTAGCTTGGATACCACCCATGACAAGAGTTTGGAGCTTAGCGAGCTTGTATTGCTCTACAAGGTTCTCTTTCATCTTCTCCCACTCACCACGCAGTTGAGCCATTTGTTGCTCCTCAGCGCCATACTTCTTGGGGTTAGAGATGAAGTCGTAGAGTTGAGCGGGTGTCTCAGCGCCTACTTGCTGTGCCATTTGAACAACAGCGGGAGCGGGGTTCTTGCCCACCATGAGCTCGGTGATTTCGCTGTCAGATACATAGATGCCAACCTCGTTGTACTCCTTCTCGAGCAGCTTCTCGCCAATCATAGTCTCAAGCACTTGCTGTTGACGCATTGCTTGGTCTACATTGGGCTGTTGTTGGTTGTTCTGATCCTTAGCGGCCTCTTGCTCAACACGCTTTTGGAACGCCATGATGTCGATTTTCTCACTACCTACCTTAGCGGCGGTGCTATTTCCGGCCTGACGACCGAGAGCCTCAACGGCAACCTCTACGATGAACGCGAGAAGGGCGCCGCCGATGACGATGGCAAGAATTTTCTTTCTTTGCCTAATTTTCTCTAATAGTGCC
>JAGHTV010000481.1 GCA_018065165.1 Candidatus Sodaliphilus fimicaballi
AGCACCATGTATGCCGATGTCAAGCGCATCGAGAAGATAGGCCGCGACCGCCTCACCCAGGAGAATCCCCGTCCGCACATCCAGTGCGAGAACACCCACTCGATGGGTAACTCGATGGGCAACCAGCGTGAGTACTTCGACCTCTACGAGAAATATCCCGCCCTCACCGGCGAGTTCATCTGGGACTTCAAGGACCAGGGCCTCAAGACCACCTACGGCAGCAACGGCGTGGAGTATTGGGCCTACGGTGGTGACTTCGGCGACCGTCCTAACGACGGCAACTTCTGCTGCAACGGTCTTGTGCTGCCCGACCTCTCGCTCACTGCCAAGTCTTACAACACCAAGAAAATATACCAGCCACTTGAGTTCCGCCTCAAGGACGGTACAAAAGACACTTTTATTATCAAGAGCAAACTCGCCTTTGCCTCAAGCGATTACCTCGACGTAGAGTACGCCGTACTTGAGGACGGCAAGGTCTTGAGCGATGGCTTTATCGATAAAACCGTTGCCGCTGGCGACAGCATAGAGGTAAAAATCAATGCTATGCCCGAGAAGTTAACCGAGGGAGCAGGTTACTTCATCTGCTTCAGCGCCCGACTCAAGCAAGCCACCCCTTGGGCTCCCGCTGGTTACGAACTGGCAAGCGAACAGATTCTGCTCGAGTCTGACCGCATGCTCTATAGTCCTGTAACAATAGAAAAGACTGGCAAGAACCTCAAGAAGGAGGAAAACGGCGACCTGCTCACCGTGAGCGGCGACAACTTCAGCGCTTCTTTCAGCAAGAAGATGGGCACCCTGCTCAGTTATGACTATAACGGTCGCCGCCTCATTGACAACGGCGTGAAGTTGGAACTCTTCCGTCTGCCTACCGACAACGAGAACGGCAACCGCGGCCGCGACATGCTCTACAACGGCTATCGTACAATGTATGTGAAGGACGGCAGCGTGGAATGCAAGGAAATAGAGGGCTTGGAGATTGCTGTAGTACACACCCAGGCCACCTATTGCGGTGTCGAGGGACGCACCGTCGATGTGCACATGGCTTACAGCATCTTCCCCAACGGTGAGATTCGTGTAGACTCTGACATCGACCCCTCGCGCGAAGGCGACGTTGTGGGCCGCATAGGCTTCCGCCTCGAGATGCCATCGGGCATGGAGAACCTTACATGGTATGGCCGTGGCCCATGGGAGAGCTACCGCGACCGTAAGGAGGCTGCATATGAAGGTATTTACACTAGCACCGTCACCGACCAGGAAGTGCCCTACATGAAGCCACAAGAATGCGGCAACAAGGAAGACACCCGCTGGATGGCAATCTATGCCGACAACGGCGCTGGTGCAATGTTCATCGCGCCCAAGCACATGAGCGCAAGCGCACACCACTGGCGCGCCGAGGAGAACTGGGCTAATCCCCGCACCCGCACAGGCCACCAGTACCAGCTCGTAACCACTCCCTCTACAGTAGTGAGCCTCGATGCCGAGATGCGCGCCTTAGGCAACAACAGCTGCGGTCCCGACGTGCTCGAGAAGTATGAACTGCGCCTTAAGAAAACCCATTTTGAGTTCATCATCCGCCCCGTGCTACTCAATAGCATTAAGCAAAACAACGTCCCGGTAAAGCACCTCGAGGTAGATCACCAGGAACTCGTTAAACTGGGTCGCTACCGCTCGCCATCAATCGATGCTTTATAATAGATGAACAATGACAAAATTTTGACAAAATCTAGAAAAACAGTATCTTTGCCACTATAAAAGCAAAAATTATGGGTTTACTATCACTATTTAGCAAAGAGAAAACTATAGAAACGACTCCAAAATTCTCGCTCAATCCCACACTGCCCCTCGAGCGTCAGGTGGCAGAGCAGATATATAACGCACTGCAAGGTCCCGTTGTGGGCGAGGTGCTCAAGCAACTTGATGACACTAAGAGCGACGCCTGGTGGCGCAGCAACATGGAAGGTCATAGCCTCAAGGTGGCCAAGGAATTGTTGCCCGATGTATATGAACTGTGCAACGAGGTGAAGCAAAAGTTGGGTTATACCGAGAAGGTCGACTTCTACATCACTGGCGACTCAACCGTCAATGCCTTCTCTGTAGCGTCAGAGAAGGACGACGAGCCAAACATCGTCAATATCAATTCAGGACTATTCGACCTCATGACTCGCGACGAGTTGCGATTTGTCATAGGTCACGAGTTGGGCCACCTCATCAACAAGGACACGGCACTCTCACGCCTCATAGGATTCGTCTTCCCTGGCACATCGACTCCTCCCATCACCCTCATTTACAAGATCAGACTGCATAGCCAACTTGCCGAGCTTGTTGCCGACCGCTATGGCTACATCGCTACCGAGAATCTCGAGTCGTGTGTTACTGCATTCTTCAAGATGGCATCGGGACTCGACTTGGCCAAGATGAATGTGAGTCTTGAGGCATTGCTAGAGGACAATACGCGTCGCCTCGATTACTTCCTCAACGACAAGGGCACTAGCCGCGCGAGCCATCCTGTTAACCCCATTCGCGTGCAGGCACTTAACCTCTTTGCCAACAGCGAGAGTCAGGCAGAGCTTGACGATGGCATGGAAAAGCTAATATCTATCTTGCTCAAGGTGGGCGATAGTGAGCAAGACGAGCACTTGGCACGCTTCATAGCAACTGCTGGACTTACTGTTGCCAATAGTGATTGCAGTGTGTCTAAGGAGGAAATAGACGAGATTATTGAGAACCTCTCGGCTCTTAAAATATTCCCAATGAAGTTCCTTGAGGAAATCAATAATGGTAATGTAGGTGAAATTTTCAGCGACTCGGTGACTAACCTTATGAACATCAACCCCGGCTTGCGTGAAGGCATGCTACGTTATATGATTGATGTGGTGATGGCCGATAAGAACATCGACAAGGCCGAGATCGACCTGATTTACAAGTTTGGCGAGGACATTGGCTTCTCAACCATCGAGATTGCCAATATCGTTGCAAGTGCCATCCAGCAGAAGTTCATTCCCAGTCTAGAATCTCTCTGTTAAGTATGGAGTAGAAACAGATTGTTTAGTCAATAAAACAAACGAGCCTCCTGTAGCGTAGTGCTGCAGGAGGCTTGCTTTATCTTGTTTTCAAGAAGGGCTTAGTCAACTTTTGGCCAGATGGCTTTGATGAAGGCCTCGGCCCACTTGCATTGCCACTCCAGGCCACGCATGCCCTCCATAGTGTCGTGGAACTTTGCCACATTGCCTGTAAGGCCCTGGCTGTCGTGAACAAGGTAAGCATCGAGCTTAGCTTGGCGTGTGCTGGTGATGTCCACGTAGTGTGTTGGGTTGAAGTTGGTAGTCTGCAGACCTGTCATTACCTCGGCATAGAAGAGGTCGAAGTGGCGGCCAGTGCGACGCCAAGCGTCGTAAGTGAGCAGGCCAGCATGACGGTGGTCGCGGTGTGAGTCGATTGGCCAGTGAGTAATCACCAGGTCGGGCTTCTCGGCTTCAATGAGTTGCTTCATTTCAAGGTAGCGTTCGTTGGTAATCTCGCTACTGCCATCAATCTGGTTCAAGAAGATGTGGCGAATGCCAGTCATCTCGGTCACCTTCTCGCACTCGCGAGTGCGGATGGCTGCAGCCTCCTCATGAGTCTTGCCGGGAATGCCAGCCTCGCCGCGAGTAAGGTAAACGGTTACCACCTCGCAACCCATGTCGCGCAGGCGCAGAGCTGTGCCATAGGCCATTGACTCAGGGTCATCGGGGTGAGCACCTATGATAAGGGCTTTCTTGTAGTTACCAGCCAGCAGGTCCTGTGCTACGGCCACATTAGCAGCCACAAGACATAATGCGATAAATAATGCTATTTTTTTCATGATTGTTAGTTATTTAATGTGTTTAACTATTTGTTGTGCTATGTAATTGTATGCAAGAAAATGCCATCGTTTTGTATCTTGTGGAAGGTTGGGTGCGATTTGCTCCACATTATCGGCAATGAGATAATCTTGCAATACAAGGGGATGCGGTTCTATCAGTAGTAATTGGGCTGCACTGCACGCGTCAAAATACACGCCTCCCGGTTTATAATAACGAGATTTTGAGTCATTTCCTGTAGGAATTTCCTCAGTAAGTATGACTATAAGAGGATAACCTTGCTCCCTTACAGTGCGAGCAATGAGTTTTTCTCCAGGGCTTATGGCCGCTGTGATACTGACTGCACCGCATGATGCGTTGTGAAGGATATGATTCTTGTAGTCAGTCAGTGCTTCGTCAGTAATGCTGCGTGAGCATTGTATTATCTGTTTTGACGGGTGTTGCAAGAGCATCCAGTTGCCCATGCCTTTGAAATGCCATGAGTGGGTAATGCCTTTGTCGTCAATGAAACTGATAGCCTCGTTGCGATGCAACCTAAAGAACTCTGGGTTGTTCTTCTTAAGCCATAAACGCCTTGGGTTATCCTTGACATAATCAATCATGTGTCTCAATTGTCCCTCTTGATGCAGGATTTTCTCGTGATATCCTGCTGGCATGTACTCCCACACGCTGTTTCTTACCGCAAATATGCGGCAAAAGTTTCTGAACTCGGGATTGAAATAAAACTCTCGCTTAAAGAGTGATGTGCAGGCACTCTTAAACCCTCTCACAATCTCTCCGATGCTCACTGGCATAGAGTTTTGCACGTGTATTACGCCATGCAGGTGGTCGGGCATTACACATAGTGCTAGTACTTTCAGTTTGTAGCCCTTGTCGTGGTAGTGCTCGGGAATGCCACTGAACATCGCTTTTACCTTCTTCCCATAACCGTTGAGAATGATGCGGGCATCAATGCTACTGTCACCACAAAGTTCACCAAACAGATGGGCGCGTTGTTCTGTAACGAGTGTTATGTGGTAAACTCCAGGACGCTTGTAGTCCCACTGATTCTCTCGGTGATGTCGAGAAGTATCAGTGACACACCTAAAACCATGTTCGGTATATTCAAGCCGTCCCATCTCCTTACTATTAGTAAATGTTGCTTGGCGAGAGAAAATTATTCTCGATGTTGTTTGTTGTTATCTAAAATTTCGCCGGTATATTTACCGGCGTTATACGTCATTTCACTTACCTCGGTTGATGATATATATGCCGGTGGCGGCGAGGGCTCCTGCTATGACATATTTCCAGTAGAATTGCTCGCCCAGACACATGCATGATGTCACGGCTCCCACTACGGGGATGAGTGAGTTGTAAATGGCGACTTTGCCCACAGGGTTGCAACTTATGAGCTTGTTGTAGAGTGCAAAGCCTATGGTAGAAATGCCCACGAGTAGCAACAGTATGACGATGCCCCAAGTGGTTATAACTGGCAATGTGCCGCCTGCCATGATGCCGGGAACGATAAGCAACGCTCCACCCAGTGCAAGGCTGTAACCTGTGCCCACGGTGACATCTACTCGCTTGCTTAAACCTCGGGTCATGAGAGTGGCAACAGCTCCGCATAGGGCATTGAGTATTATCATGCCGTCGCCCAGCCAAGTGAAACTGCCACTGTCGTCTCCTCCAGCATTAAGGGTGAGAATGCCTGCAAAACCTAGCACGCAACCCACAACCTTAGCAGTCGTGAACTTGTCGCTCTTGAAAAACAGGCATGCCATAATCACTACCGAGAATACACTCAGCGAGTTGAGAATGGCCGCACGCGACCCCTCGCTATGCGACAGACCGAAGTAGAAGAACGCATAGTGCAGCGTGGTGTTAAACATCGCAAATGTGAGTATGAACCACCAGTTGCAGCTTTGCTTCACGGCAAATGACTTGCCTTGAGAACGCATTAGGGCAAGAATGATGAGGCCCGATATCATGAAGCGGATGCCTGCAAAGAGCATCTTGCTGCCAGTCATGTCGGGGGTGATGCCAAACTCGGTCATACCCAGCTTGATGAGCGGATAGGCCCAGCCCCATACGACGGCCGCTGTGAGTGCAAATATTGCTACCCACAACGGTCGCTGAAATATGCTTCTTTTGTCTGTCACAGTCTTGTGTGTCAGCAGTTACCTAAATTAAGGAATCCAGTGGCGGGCGATTTTTACGATTTCGCCGTTTTTCACTGTAATTCTGGTGTCAAGTTCGTTGAAGTTACGTTTGTCCTCAAAGAGGTTGCCAATGTAATCCTTTTGATTCTCGCTGATGGTTACTACGGGATCATTGGGCTCGGGACCGCAATCCTCAATGACATAACCCTTGGCCAGTGGCAACTGTACCTTGCCCAGCTCGCTGTATACAAAGTGGTCGTCAAAGCCAGCTGCGGTATATGTGCCGTTATCATTAACTCTGAATGATGCACCATTTTCGTTACCGAGGCCCTCGTTTACCTCAAGGAAACCGTTGTCTTTTGTAATCGTCTTAACCACAACACTATTGCCGTCGTAAACGATGGTATCGCCCTCTTGAAGCTTGTCAACCAGGGCACCATCATAGGTGTCGGCATTATATACTGTAAAGGTGAGCTTGCCACCGTCCCAGTCAAAGTCTGATGCTGCGAACGCCACGGGCACTTCACCATCGGGGAGTGATTCTACATTGAATGTTGCGGGCGTTGGAGTCACGCACAGGTGTTGGGGTGCTTGCTCCTCGTCTTGTGTCTGTTGTTCAGTTTGTTGGCCTGTGCAGCTAAAAAGTGCAAGAGCCATTGTTGCGAAAAGCAGTTTGTAAAATTTCATAATAATTTGTGTTATAAATTAGTATCATTGGGATAGGTAACTCCCCATTGCTGCCGCAGGGTGTCCATTACCTTCATAAGTCGCAATGTTGCGTCGTGAGGCATGAGAGGATGCTCAATCCAACCATTGTCAAGTGCTTCTTGAGCAGCAAGGAACTCATACTCGTAACCACTAACTTGGTCGCTGGGAATGCCCCACTGGTCAATCATCTTGCCACTGGCATCATATACGGTAACCTGCTTGGGCCAGTTGACGGCGTCCACCTCGATGCGACCATTCTCGCATCCTATGATGCCGCGTTTGTCCTGGTAGCAACAGGCCGAGCTCTGCACATTGGCAATGCATCCGTTGTCATAGAGCAGCGATGCAGTGCTAGTCCAGTCCACATCTTCACCGCCCTTGACTACATTAGAGGTTATGCCGGTGATGTTGCCGTCGATAAACATGTCGGCAAAGTTGAGACAATATACCCCTAGGTCGAGCAATGCTCCGCCACACAGGTCGGCACGACTGATGCGGGGCACCTGGGTCATTGACCAGCACAAACTGGCGCTGACAAGGCGTGGACACCCCACAATGCCGCTATCGAGCACCTCACGTATGCGTCGGGTGATGGGCATGAAACGGGTCCACAGTGCTTCCATCAAGAATACGTTGTGCTTGCGAGCCTGCAGGATGAGTTCCTCGGCCTCGCGGGCATTGGCGGTAAATGCCTTCTCGCATATTACTGCCTTGCCGTGCTCTATGGCTAGACGTGCGTGGGCGTAGTGGTGAGAGTGTGGCGTAGCTACATACACTATGTCGACCTGCGGGTCGCTCACCAGTTCCTCAAAACTGCTATAGGCCCGGACAAAGCCATTACGCTGGGCAAAGTCTTGTGCTCGGGCAAGGTCGCGCGACGCTACGGCATAAAGCATGTGGCTCCAACGCTCGCGTAGCGTCTGCGATATCTTGTTGGCAATTACGCCTGCACCTATGATGCCTATCTTCATTGCAAAATTACTGTGCGGGAACGACTGCGGTGAACTGGATTTCCTCGTCGCTCTCGTTGATGAGGGTGTGGCTGTGACCCTCGGGGCAGTAGTGGCACTGACCCTCGAGCAGGGTAAGGCGTTCGCCATCGTAGATGACGCTACCGGTACCCTTAGTGAGGAAAATCATCTCGCAACTGCCCTCGTGAGTGTGCAGACCTATGCTGGCACCGGGTTGCAGACGACCCTTGAGGATGCGATTCTTTCCATCAAAGTACATACGAGCGTCAAGACTTTTCTCACCACCCTTGAAGTTGGGGATATTCTGCTCCTCTATTTTGTTGAAATCGATAATCATTTTTTAGAATTTAAGACAGGACTGTCGCCCTAAAAAGTTTATAAGACAAAACGTTTTCGTAGCTCCTGCGAGCGTTTTGTCAAAAATTATTGAGCGAGGCGTTTGAGCAACTCAACGGTGACATTCCAGATGTCATCGGCAGTATTGAGGTTGATGCGTTCGCTTGTTGAGTGGGGCTCGATGATGAGCGGACCGATAGAAGCAATTTGCACACCGGGATACTTCTGTACAAAGTAAGCGCACTCAAGTACAGCGTGGATAGCAACCTTCTTGGGCTCAAATCCCAATACATCCTTGAATGTGTTGCAAGTGGTCTCGAGCAGTGTTGAATTGGGGTCTTCAAACCACGAGCCAGTGTCCATGAGCTGATCTACACGTGCATGGAAGTTCTCGAATGTTTCCTTGATAGCGTTGGCAAAGCGGTGCATCTCGTCGTTGCTGAAACTGCGAGTGTGGCAAGACACTGTGATGTCGTCGTCACCAACGTACAGCACGCCCACGTTGTTGCTGGTCATTACGGTACCGGGAATTTCCTTATGCATTTCAATTACGCCGCAGGGCAGGTCATGAATGCTACGGAGCACATTGAGTGCAACTGCAGTGTCAAGGCACTTGTCGCATGCAGCGGTTTCCTCGATGCGAATGTTGATGCTGGGATCGGTCTCCTTGTTGGCTGCCTTAAGTGTCTCGTTGAATTGAGCCACGAGGTCGGCAAGGGCGTTGTCGATAGCGGGATCAATGGCAACTACAGCGCTGGCACTGTATGCAATAGAAGCGTTGGCAGTACCGCCGTTCATTGTACACACTACCATCTGTCCGTTAATAAGTGCATTCACGGGTTCGCCAGTAAGGAAGAGAGCCAGCTGGCGGTTACAGTTGCAGCGATTCTTGTGCACGTCGAGACCTGAGTGACCACCCAGACCGCCGTCAATCACGATGCGGCGATATACATATCCCTCGGGAACCTGATTCCATGTGGGAGTCCAGTGAGCTACCTGCAGGAAAGCACCAGCAGCAC
>JAGHTV010000094.1 GCA_018065165.1 Candidatus Sodaliphilus fimicaballi
GATCTTGACATTGCTGAGGCAATCTTCTCTGACCCCGAGACACTACTAAAAAAATACTATACACGCTACGGCGGATTCTGGAGATTTCCACAGATGCTTGATTTCTGTTATTTGGTTAATCCATACTTCCGTCGTTCAAAAATCATTGACGAACTTGAGGCCAACTTCCGCACACTATTAGGAGAATATCCCTCTGGCATGAAGGTAAATACACTACTTGCAAGCAAGTGTTGGGGCGTTACAGAAGAATATATCATACCTGGCAACGGAGCCGCCGAACTCATTAAGGCTCTAATGGAGAACCTTGAAGGCAAGATTGGTGTAGTAAGACCCACATTTGAGGAATATCCTAACCGTTTAAATCCCGAGCGTGTTGTGTCATTTATTCCCCAAAATCGCGATTTCCGCTACACAGCCGATGACTTAATGGAGTATTTCGGCAGCAATCCCGTGGATACGCTCGTTCTCATCAATCCCGACAACCCTTCAGGAAACTTCATCGCCCTTGACGATGTGTGTCGCTTGGCTTCATGGTGCGAGAGTAAGGAAATACGATTTATCGTTGATGAGAGCTTTGTTGATTTCAGTGAACAGTGGGAAACCTCATCGCTACTTAACGACAATTATCTAGAAGCGTATCCGCACATGGTTGTCATGAAATCTATTTCAAAGAGTTACGGTGTTCCTGGTTTACGCCTTGGCATCATGGCAAGTGCCGATACCACACTCATATCATCAATGAAGAAACAGGTAAGCATCTGGAACATCAACTCATTTGCTGAGTTCTTTATGCAAATTTACACTAAATACGAGAAGGACTATCATAAAGCATGCAACAAATTCCTAGAGGTACGCACACAGTTTGAAGCAGAATTACGCACAATACCTTTCTTGCATGTACAACCATCACAAGCCAACTTCTTCTTGTGCGAGGTGCTTGCACCATTTACCGCAAATGACCTGGCACTGGTGCTGCTCAAGGATCACAACATCCTTATCAGTTCATGTAGCAACAAGAAGGGTATTGAACCTAACAAATACATACGCTTGGCAGTACGTGACGAAGCTGACAATGCTCGACTCAACGCTGCACTCAAGGCATTATCATAACACTCGTAGCAATGGTGAATAATAAGGTACTCATAATACAGCACGATGCGATACGCAACCTTGGCATCACTCCATCACAGTGTGTGAAGTGGGTTGAGGAATCATTTAGCATAAAACATCGAGCTACCCTGCCCCCTAAATCTAGCATTCATCCACAAGGCGATGATTTCTTTAACACCATGCCAGCTTTACTTCCCACAGAGTATGGTCGTTTTGGAATGAAAGAAGTTCATCGCATTGAAGGACAAGTGCCAGCACTTGGTAGTGATTTATTGCTTTACGATAGTACTACTGGTCGCCTGCTTGCACTTATGGATGCCGACTGGATTACGGCTATGCGCACAGGTGCTGTGGCTGCTCTATCATATAAAATGTTTGCACGCAATGGGGCTAACAATATTGGTTTTATGGGACTTGGCAACACAGCACGTGCAACAGCATTATGTATTCTCGACGACAATCGTGACAGAGAATTCACATTTACCTTGTTGCGTTACAAGAATCAGGCTGATGATTTTATTAATCGTCTGTCTGAATACGACAATGTCTCGTTCGATATCGTTGACACTGCCGAGCAAATGCTTGATAAAGTACAAGTCCTTGTTTCTTGCATCACATCAGCATCAGGACTTATATGCGATGACGACAACAAGTATGCACCAGGGATGCTTCTTATTCCTGTACATACTCGTGGATTCCAGAATTGTGACCTATTCTTTGACAAAGTGTATGGTGATGATACTGGTCATATTTGTGGTTTCAAGTATTTTTCACAGTTCAAACACTTTGACGAACTATCAAATGTATTGCGAGGCATAGCTCCTGGACGTGAGAACGACAATGAACGTATTATATGTTATAATATTGGTCTTGGTCTGCACGATGCTTTGTTTGCAAGCAAAATATATGATATGATAACAAGCGGTGGAGTTGAAGTTGAATCATTCAATCAAAAGAAAGAGACCCAAAAAGCTTGGATATAAAAACAAATGAAACAAGGATTCCTACATAAAGCTTTAAAATACATTTACCTGCATGGCTATAAATACCGTGCAACCGAGCGTGCACATGCCCGTCTCGTGCAGCATGTACAAGCTGGCACACCAGTCAATGTCGTGTTTATTGCAATGAATGTGGCAATGTGGCGTTACCAACGTTTGTGGGAACTCATGCATCAAGACAAGCAATTCAATGTATCTATAGTTTTATCGCCTTGCATTGATTATGATAGAGAGCAAAGCATTAACGAGTTAGAAAAACTGCGTGCTTATTTTGACGAGCGTAATATGCCCTATGTAGATTATGACCTTGAGCACAATGCGGCACCAGTT
>JAGHTV010000026.1 GCA_018065165.1 Candidatus Sodaliphilus fimicaballi
TTAAATAGTGTTAAACAATTAGCATACCCGTGTTAAAGGCGTCAAAAATTAGCCCTGACGTACTTTGAACTTGGGGTTCTTCTTGTTGATAACATACAAGCGACCCTTGCGACGTACGATTTTGCAATCGGGTGTGCGCTTCTTGATAGAGGCTCTTACTTTCATAATAATATTTTGTTTTTTTATTTATATCTGAATGAAATTCTTCCTTTGGTCAAATCGTAAGGACTCATCTCAACGCGTACCTTGTCGCCGGGAAGGATCTTGATGTAGTGCATGCGCATCTTGCCAGATATGTGGGCAATGATTTGATGACCATTCTCAAGTTCTACGCGGAACATTGCGTTTGACAATGACTCAACGATTGTTCCATCTAATTCTATTGCTGTTTGCTTAGCCATACAATGATGTATAAATAAAAGTGATTTTCTAAATAATATCTCGTTTAATGTTAAATGAAGCGAACAACTAAGACTTCCTTGACATAATCAAATCACGAAAGGATATCGGTCTTGCCGTGGTGAACCGCAATGCTGTGCTCAAAGTGGGCACTGGGCTTGCGGTCGCGTGTGCGGGTTGTCCATCCGTCGCTCTCGGTAACGATGTTCTTGCTTCCCATGTTGATCATGGGCTCGATAGCAATGCACATACCATTCTTAATGAGAGCACCTGTGCCTCGACGGCCATAGTTGGGGACTTCAGGATCCTCGTGGAGTTTCTTACCCACTCCGTGTCCGCACATCTCACGCACTACGCTGTATCCGTGACGCTCGCAATAGGTTTGTATTGTGTTGCCAATGTCGCCTATGCGGTTGCCAGGGACAGCCTTTTCGATTCCTAAGTAGAGTGACTCCTTTGTTACACGCAGGAGCTGCTTTACCTCTTCGCTGACCTCACCCACACAGAAGGTGTAAGTTGAGTCGCCATTAAAGCCTGCCTTGGTTACTGCGCCACAGTCACACGAAACAATGTCACCCTCGCGGAGTGCATAGCTTGATGGGAAACCGTGTACGACTACCTCGTTGACCGAGATGCACAAGGTGGCAGGAAAACCGTAAAGACCTTTGAAGCCCGGAATACAATCCTGTGAGCGGATGTAGTCTTCGGCAATCTGATCGAGCTTGCGAGTTGTTACCCCTGGAGCCACCCACTTGGCGACTTCGCCAAGTGTGCGGGCTACTACAAGGTTAGCTTCACGCAGAAGCTCTATTTCTTCATCTGTCTTTAGATAAATCATTTTAGAAACACACTTCCTATTCTACAGGTAGAATTAATTGGTGCGACCTTTGATTTTACCAGACTTCATGAGACCATCGTAATGGTGCATCATGAGGTGAGTCTCTATTTGTTGCAGTGTGTCAAGAACAACACCTACAAGGATGAGCAATGATGTTCCACCGAAGAATTGCGCGAACTGTTGGTTAACGCCAAAGTAACGAGCAAATGCAGGGAGGATTGCAACAATACCCAGGAAGAGAGAACCTGGCAATGTGATGCGTGACATGATAGAATCGATGTACTCAGCTGTCTTCTTACCGGGCTTGATGCCGGGGATGAAGCCGCTGTTCTTCTTCATGTTCTCGGCCATGTCATTGGGGCGAACAGTGATTGCAGTGTAGAAATAAGTGAACGCTACAATCATGAAGAAGTATACGAAGTTGTACCAGAAACCGTTCATGTCGCCAAATACACGTGAAATAGTGCCGAGCATACCACTTTCTTGCTGGTGAGCGCCAAATCCCGCAAGTGTGATGGGGATGAACATGAGCGCCTGAGCAAAGATGATGGGCATCACGTTAGCAGCATTAACCTTCAGGGGGATGAATTGACGAGCACCACCATATTGCTTGTTACCAACGATGCGCTTTGCATACTGTACGGGCACCTTGCGAGTACCTTGTACGAGCATAACACCACCTGCGATAACAGCAAACAGGATGATAATCTCAACCAGGAACATCACGAGACCACCTTGAGCTGTATTGAGACGGCTGGTGAACTCTTGCATAATTGCACCAGGGAAACGTGCGATGATACCAACCAAGATGATGATTGAGATACCATTGCCAATGCCTTTGTCAGTAATCTTCTCGCCGAGCCACATGATAAACATTGCACCTGCAGTGAGGACAATGCTCAAATAGATCATCATCCACAAGCCAATTTGAGCGTGACCACCGGCAGCGTTTACTTGGTATTGAAGGTTAACCAGGTAAGCGGGAGCCTGCACGAGCAGGATGGCTACTGTGAGATAGCGAGTGTACTGATTGAGCTTCATGCGACCACTCTCACCCTCGCGCTGCATCTTTTGGAATTGAGGAAGAACCATACCCAAAAGTTGGATAACGATAGACGCGGTGATGTAGGGCATGATACCCAATGCGAAAATTGAAGCCTGTGAGAATGCACCACCTGAGAACATGTCAAGGAGTTGCATCAAACCACTGTTAGTGAAATTGCGCATAGCCTCGAGATCAGCAGGGCTGATGCCAGGAAGCACTACAAAACATCCCAGACGATACACGAGTACGAAAAGGAATGTGATTGTAAGACGCTTGCGCAGATCTTCAATTTTCCAGATGTTCTGTATTGTTTTAATTAACTTCATCAGAATTAAAGTTTAGCAATTGAACCACCAGCCTCGGTGATAATAGCCTCAGCTGTCTTTGAGAATGCGTTAGCCTCGACTACGAGCTTGTGTGTAAGAGTACCTACACCAAGAACCTTTACGAGTTGGCCCTTGCGTACGAGACCAGCTTGCATGAGGTCGGCAACTGTAACCTTCTCGAGGTTTTTAGCAGTTGCGAGAGCTTCGAGAACATTGATGTTGATAGCTTTGTACTCAACACGGTTGATGTTCTTGAAACCAGTCTTGGGCAAACGACGTTGCAAAGGCATCTGACCACCTTCGAAACCAACTTTGTTCTTGTAGCCAGAACGAGACTTAGCGCCCTTGTGACCACGAGTTGAAGTACCGCCCTTGCCTGAACCGGGACCACGGCCAATGCGACGTTTCTTCTTGTTTGAACCTACAGCGGGTTGTAAATTATGTAATTCCATATTCTTAATTTTGTTTTAATTATTCACCAGCCTTAGTTACAACAACCAGGTGACGAACAGCGTTAACCATACCCAAGATTTCGGGAGTGTCTTCGTGCTCCACTACTTGATTCAATTTGTGCAAACCGAGAGCGTCGAGAGTGCGTTTTTGACGCTCGGGACGATTGATGCGACTTTTAACTTGCTTGATTTGTATCTTAGCCATAATAAAATCTTGTTATTAACCGTTAAACACCTTATCAAGACTTACGCCACGCAAGCGAGCAACCTCGAGGGGAGAACGCATCTCCTGGAGACCAGCGATAGTAGCCTTAACGAGGTTGTGGGGGTTAGAAGAACCCTTAGACTTACAGATGACGTCAGTAACGCCAATACTCTCAAATACGGCACGCATCGCACCACCGGCCTTTACACC
>JAGHTV010000515.1 GCA_018065165.1 Candidatus Sodaliphilus fimicaballi
GTGCTACCCCATGGGTCTGGGCTGGGCAAGCAACATCGTCACCTTCCCCGGCGCGAGCACTCCCACCAAGCCCTGCGCCGTACCGCCTATGGCTTTCACCCCCTGGAGCACCAAGCTTGCCATGATGCCCGAAGACAAGGCTGTGATGGCACCCTCGGGCGACAAGACGATTGTATTCTTCTCACCACAAAACAATGGTGCCAACAAGTGGCTCATATCGCCCGAACTCACCATACGCGACAACTTCGTGTGCCGCTTTGCAGCAAAGGCCTACTCAGAGTACCCCGAGAGCATGAGTGTGTGCGTATTTAAGGATGGTGCCAAGGATCCCGACAAAGACACTTGGGAAGAGGTAAGCACCATCAACCCTGTGAGCTACGGCCAGTGGGTAATTTATGAGACCAACTTGAGCAAGTTTGCCGACCAAAAGGTGCGTGTGGGCATCCACTACACATCGTTTGACGCATTCTTCACCCAAATCGACAACTTCTATGTGGGCAACCTCGAGGGCGAGGGCACCACAGTGGATGTGGGTAACGTGAAGCATTATGATGTAACCCTCGACAAGACTGCTCCCGTGAGCGTTACCGAGCCCCAAATCACACTCAACGGAGTCACTGCCGGCAAGCATGTGCTGGGCATCAAGGCACAATATGAGAGCGGCATAAGCGAGGTAACTTCCCACACATTTGAACTGGCCCTCGTGGCGACATCAACGGCGACAGTGCTGTTGACATTGCCGACCTCAACATCCTTATCAACAACATCCTGGGCTTAGACAAAGCCACAAAGGGTTGCGACCTCAACAACGATGGTGCAGTTGACATTGCCGATGCCAACATCCTCATCAACATCATCCTGGGAGTCAACTAACCCAACACGCATAGAGCGACGTTTGGAGGTAGCATTGAGCCCCTGTGCCCAACAGTTCTGCTGTCGGGAATAACACCCCACCTCCCTAGCAATAACAACAAAACTAGCTGCGCGCGATCCGCAATGGAATCACGCGCAGCTATTAGTTTGCGTTATCGTAAAATATTATCTATTTTTACCAGACAACAATATAAAAAATCAGAAGAAGAAAAAGAAGAATGCGGCTGCAGCCCATTCCTTTTTCACGCCACGGGCATAACCCTTGGTGCTATAGTGACTGTCTTGTACAGTACCGTCGCTCTTGACATAGCCCAGTGTGCTGTAGTGGCTGTCCTGAACGGTGCCATCACTCTTGATATGGCCAATGGTGCTGTAGTGGTTGTCCTGAACGGTGCCATCGCTCTTGATATAGCCTATGGTACTGTAATGACTGTCCTGAACGGTGGCGTCACTCTTGATGTGGCCAATAGTGCTGTAATGGCTGTCTTGAACGGTGCCGTCACTTTTGATGTAGCCGGCTGTGCCATAGTGAGAGTTCTGTATAGTTTGTGCTGTTGCACTCACGCCACACATCACTGCAATGGCGAGCATAGTTGCTGCAAAAAATCTCTTTAATGTATTCATATGCGTCAAGTTTTTAGTTTTCAATCGCAAAGATAGTGAAAAAACTTCTCCCTGCAAATATAGTAATACAAAACACATGCCATTGCTTTGGTTTTCACGATTATTTTGTTAAATTTGCAACGATATGCCGCAACCCCATATGACACCACACCCCACTACTCGCACCAAACTAATCGCTACAGGCATAGTCGTTGCACTGCTTGTGGCCGCAGCTGGTACATGGGGGTACCTGGAGTGGAGGCACTGCAAACTCATGAGCACGCTAGTGCGGGTGTGCTACGACACCACGCTCATGCACACTGGCGACCTAGTGTTTCGCAACGGTCTGGGCAACGAGAGCCTACTAGTGACCACCACCAGCAACGGCGAGTACTCGCATGTGGGCATAGCACTGTCAACGCCCAGTGGCTGGCAGGTGATTCACGCTGTCCCGGGCGAGTCGGCTCCAGATGAGCCCGAGTATGTCAAGTGCGAACCCATCGAGGAGTTTTTCGACCCTCATCGTGCACGAGCGGGAGGCATGGCACGCGTTGACTGCGACTCGCTCACGGCACTGGCAGCAGCACGAGCGGCAATGGGCAAGGTAGCCGCAAAGGTAACCTTTGACAACGACTACAACCTCGAGGACACTACTCAACTGTACTGCACCGAGCTAGTACGCCTCGTGTATATGAATCAGGGCATCGACCTGGCCGACGACCGTTGGGCTCCCACCCCCGGCATCAACACCACAGGACGCATCGTCTACCCCGAGCATCTGTGGCAGTCGCCACGCTTGGCTCGACGATATGAGTTCCAGGTGAAACCTGTTGAATGACATTAATGTTTAACCAATAAAATATTTTACTACAATGAAGAAATTGATTTTCGGCCTTATTCTGGCCATTGGCGCAATGCTTGCACTCACAGCATGTGGCGAGAAGGAATCTCCCAAGACTGTTACTAAGGCTTACTATGAGGCCCTCATCAAGCAAGACTTCAAGACAGCCTTGAGCTATTGCTGCAAGAAAGACGGCGTTGCTCTTGAAGAGAAAGATGTTGACACTCTCGTAGCTATGCTCAACGAGAAGACTAAAGACGAGAAGCAAAAGGCCAATATGGTTGAGAAGTATGAAATCCTCGACGAGAAAATCGCTGAAGACGGCAAGACTGCTGTCGTAACAGTTAAGACCACATCATTTGCCGGCGAAGAGAAGACCGTCGAGACCAACTGCACACTCGTCGAAGACAAGTGGATGGTAAACTCAGGCAAGTAACTCTCTAACGAAACGCATGCTTTGCATGCTACGAACCGTTCACTTCGTTCACTACGAAACGCCCTTTCAGGGCTACGAAAACGGGCTATCACCGTTCCTTGAGCGTCAGCTCAAGTCAAAATGGCGTCCCGTGCCCGACAGTTCCATTGTCGGGAATAAGATACAAGCTGCGCGTGACTTTATTGTATAGTCACGCGCAGCTTTCGTTTATCGTTTTTCGTAGCCCCGCAGGGGCGTTTCGTTAACGTTGACGACGGTTGTTATTCTGGTAATCCTGGTACTTGTTGCCGCTATATGGCGTAGCACCTATACCTGTGCCAAATTCATCTTCCTCGTCTTCGTCGCTATTACTGTTCTTCTTTTTGTCTCTGTTGCGACTTTGCTCAAGCTTGTTCTTGCTTTCTTCGGGCTTGTTGCGACGAGCATCCATAGGTTTCTGCAAGTCGAGGGCTGTTGCATATATGTCCCACGTCTCCTCGGCATCCCAGTTCTTGCGCAACTTGAGTTTCTTGGGGAAGTAATAGACCTCCTCGGGCTGGATGTGATTAAGGTAGTTGCCAGTGTCCCACACGCCATTGTCGTTGGCATCGAGCACTAGACGCAAGAAATAGGTACCCGGCAACACATTGGGTATGTCTATCTTGCCATCGACAACAGGCACAGTACGCTCGAGCTTGTCCTGACCGCTCAACAACTCAGCAAAGGCATGATCTTTCACATTGACATTGACCAGGAGATTGGCATACTCCTCATAGCCCTTGATGCGGAAGTCAGTTGATAAGGGATCGTTCTGGATACCATATACCGATGTCACAGCTAGGCTGTCGACCGTAATGCGATAGGTTGAGTCGGGCTCAAAGTCCATAGGCAAATAATAAGTGAGCACCGAGCCCTCTTGGGGCTGACGAAACTGTGGTATATCGGTAAGTTCGTGCCACAAGGTGTCACGCTTGATTTCGAGATGTATGCCTGCCGGATCTATCTTGGCTATGGGCGTGGGGAAGGTAAGCTTCAGAGAGTCATACACATCATAGTCGCCACGCCTAGCAAAGTCAAACTTGAGCTTTGGAATAACGGGCTTCTCGGCCAACTCAAGCTCCTTTTGCTCCTCGGGATTGAGTTCCTTGCCCTTTTCCTGCTTCTCTCGCAACTGCGCTATACGCTTGGCGTGTTGCTCGCGTTCCTTCTTCTCGGCAGCCTCTTGCTTGAGCAGGCTACCGCTTTTGCGATAGGCAAACGTGAGAGTATCGGTCTGGAGCGAGAGGTTGTCGGTGCTGTCGGTACGCATATAGCTCATTGCAACCACTATGCTGTCGCTCTTGATGAGGGCCGAGTCGGTTACCCAGTAGAAGATGGAGTCCTTGCGCTCGGTGTACTCGGGCACATACCAGCTCTGGGCATAACTCTTGGGCGAAATGAGGTTGATAGTGGGCAGCGTGTCACACTTGGTCGAGAACAGCACATGCATCCTTGATGGTGACGGGCGGTTATAGGTCTTGAGGTACATTGAGTGGTAGTCCTCGTTGAACATAGTGAGCAACACGTTGTTGGGCAAGAACATTGTGTGAGTGCCAGTAACAACGGTATCTACCTTGTTGTCGTAGGTAAAGACGGTGTCCTGCGACTGGTAACTGCTAGCCGACGGCACGTATATCTCGTCGACAAAGGCGATATCCTCGGTGCGAGCCATGCGGTAGTCACCGTCCATATCCTTGAGACCAAACACATGGTAACGGCCAGGCTTGAGGTTACGCAGCGTGAACTGGCCACGGTCGTTGGTGCGACATATACGCTCCAGGGGGATATTGGTAAAGGCCGTATCGTTGAGGTTGCTGTGAACGCCCACAATAAGGTGTTGCATGGGTTCCAGGTCGCGGGCACGCAACATGATGCCCGAGATTTGCAGCGAGTCAACCTCGTCGCCTGTCGAGAAGGCAAACGAGAAGCCATCAAGGGGGTTGCCTTCGTTATTATCCTCGATTGAGTTTGAGAAATCTATGCTGTAAGTGGTGTTGGGCAGCATTTCGTCGCGAAACTCAATAGTGAGCTTCTTGCCCATTGCCTTAATAACGGGCGGATTCTTCTGCACCGGCGATACCGACACCTTCTTCTGTTGGTCCTTGATGTTGACTATCTCGTCAAAAGTAATTTCAACCTTGTTGCCCTTGACATTGACAGCACCCTGAGCAGGCGACGACTTGACAAACTTGGGCGGTGTGATGTCCATAGGACCACCCTCGGGTGCACCAATGTTGGCACACGAGTAGAGCACCAGTCCGGCGATAGCCATCAACACAATATGTACGAGTCTGTTTAACTTCACAACTATATTATTTATTTTTTAAGTTATCGAATTATCGATTTCTCGAAATATTGAATTACCCTTTAACCTTTTAACCTATTAACCCCTTAACCATTACCCTACACCTCATTCACCGGCTTGCCGTTGGTCCAGGCAATGACATTGTCAATGATGACACGCATCATACGCTCGCGTGCCTCGTGACTAGCCCATCCCACATGAGGGGTGAAGAAGCAGTTGCGGGCACTGAGCAATGGATTGTCGAGTGCGGGTGGCTCCTGTATCATCACATCGAGGGCGGCAGCAT
>JAGHTV010000196.1 GCA_018065165.1 Candidatus Sodaliphilus fimicaballi
CACAGCTACAGTTTATGGTGCAGGTTCAGGTATAGGCTGGTTGCTTGCCATCGTAGGCCTTGCTGCAATTAGAGAGAAGATTGCCTATAGCAATGTCCCCGCTCCCCTGCGAGGTGTAGGCATCACATTTATTATTACTGGTCTCATGGGCATCGCCTTCATGAGTTTCCTGGGCATTAAATTATGATGACAGCTATGATAGTATTAGAAGCAACAGGCTTGACCATCATGTCAAGCGCGGTGATATTCTTGATTCTCACCCTGTTCCTCGTTATTTTATTGCTCGTAGCCAAGCACTATTTGGTTCCTAGCGGTAAGGTACGCATCAATATAAACAACGGAACAAAAGAAGTTGAAGTCAATACCGGTTCATCATTGCTCAATGCACTGCATGGCGAGGGTGTAATGCTCTCAAGTGCTTGTGGTGGCAAGGGCAGTTGCGGTCAGTGTCGCGTACAAGTAACATCAGGAGGCGGCGAGATTTTGCCCACCGAGACAGTACACTTTAGCCGCAAGGAGCAACAAGACCACTGGCGTCTAGGTTGCCAGGTAAAGGTTAAGGACAATATGGAGATTTCAGTTCCTGCATCGGTACTCAATGTAAAGGAATATGAGTGTACCGTTGTAAGCAACAATCTCGTGTCATCATTCATTAAAGAGTTTATCGTAGCTCTGCCACCGGGCGAGCACATGGACTTCATTCCCGGTTCATACGCTCAGATTCGCATTCCCGAGTATGAGATGGACTATGACAAGGACATTGATAAGGCTTCACTGGGCGAGTATCTTCCCACATGGGAGCAATACAACATGTTCTCTCTCAAGTGCAAGAATACTGAAGCTACAGTGCGTGCCTACTCTATGGCCAACTATCCTGCCGAGGGTGACCGCTTCATGCTCACAGTGCGCATTGCTACCCCACCCTTCAAACCCAAACCTGAAGTTGGCTTCCAGGATGTAATGCCCGGTATCGCATCAAGCTATATCTTCACACTCAAGCCCGGAGATAAGGTTATCATGAGTGGTCCTTACGGCGACTTCCACCCCATCTTCGACTCAAAGAAAGAGATGATATGGGTAGGTGGTGGTGCAGGTATGGCTCCGTTGCGTGCTCAAATCATGCACATGACCCGCACACTCAAGACAACCGATCGCGAGATGCACTACTTCTACGGTGCACGCTCACTGAGCGAGGTATTCTATCTCGAGGACTTCCTTGCAATCGAGAAGGAATTCCCCAATTTCCACTTCCACCTGGCACTCGACCGTCCCGACCCCAAGGCCGACGAAGCAGGAGTCAAGTACACTGCAGGCTTCGTAGCTCCCGTGATGCGCGACACCTATCTTGCCGCTCACGAGGCTCCCGAGGATTGCGAGTACTACATGTGTGGTCCCGCAATGATGAGCAAGACCGTGACCGAACTGCTCGACTCACTGGGAGTTGACCCATCGTCAATCCACTACGACAACTTCGGTTAATACATTACCGAACATATAAAATTATTAGCAGCAGTCCTCCACAGGGATTGCTGCTTGTTATTTAATGAAATGCATCCCGACAATAGAACCGCCGGGCACCATGACACTATAATCCCGCAGCTGACGTTATGGGCACAGTGCCCATCATTTTCCAATCAACGCAATCAGCGAGAGAGAAACGCTATCGCAAAGCCTTACGTAACTTTTGTACTTCTTTCCAAAAGGACAAATCACAACAATATTATGGTATGAATTTTGCTGATAAAGAATAAATAACTAATTTAGCGACACAATTAATATTAATGACAATGAAAAAGATACTGTTGGCTCTTGCATTGATTCTTGCAGTAGCGGTTGAAGGCAACTGTGGCATTACTGTGGGTGTAACCATGCCTTTGCTTGAGAGCGAACGCAATATGCTCCCCGACAAGACAATAGAAGCATCGCTTAAAGAAGTAAAATACAAAACTAGCAATAACCTGACAGCAAGCCTCGACTCGCTGATGAACATCGTTGTGGAAAATGCAATAATGTGGAGAACATTCTCGCTCAACATCAATAACAATGGCGAGAACTATGAAGTCTCGATATTGCAGATAGACCCCACCGTATCAAGCAATGACTACCTGGGTCCATACATCAAGGGTCATTGCCATTTCCTTGTAGTTCAACAGGAGGAAAACAAAGACCTTATCAATAGCCTGTTCAAACGCGACGGCGAGAAGGTGAAATATGTTCGCGAGTTTGAGTTTGTCGAAGATAAGGATTGCATTCAGTCAACTAACGTTGAGGCAATCGTCACGCCTAATGAGGTGAAGGTTTCGAATTGCATAGTCGAGGGTATTGATATAAATGAAGAAAACTCTCCTATTGACGAGTAAATGATATGCCTAAATATGAAACGCGTTTACCTTCACTTTGGTAAACGCGTTTCATATTTTATATGTGCTAATTTTACTTCACATTATCATTAATTATATTGGGCATGAGTTGAGGAGCAAGCTTACGCCAGTCTTTAGAACGCAAGTATTCTTGAATGATGTGAGCATGCTCAGTGTTGTGCATGTCGGTACCCAGCATATCGACCATGCCATGCTTGATGAGCCACATTGCATTCTCGCGAGCACCCTGGCCAAAGTATCCTGCCAAAGAGAGCAGATTGATCTGGAATTTCACGCCCTGACCATGCATCTTCTCGTAACGGTTGTGACGATGAGAGTAATAGCCATATCGCTCGGGGTGTGCAAGAATGGGCTTGTATCCATGCAGCATGAGGTCAAACAGCAACTCATCGAGTTGAAGGAGTTCTTGCTGGAATGAATTTTCCATAAGAATGTATTTGCCGGGCATAGGCAACACATTGCCGGCAGCATACTGCTGTTCCCAATACTCATCGATGCGATACTCGGCCGACGCATGAAGTTCGATGTCGAGTCCCGCCTCCTTAACGGCTTGAGACAACACATTATAAGCATTGGTCAATGTTTCGGGCGTATTTTCAAAGGTATCGGCCGTAACATGTGAAGTACATATCACACGGTTGATACCCATCTTGATTTCTTCTTCAAGCATCTCGAGAGATTGCTCTACAGTGTGTGCACCATGATCAACACCGGGCAAGATATGACAATGCACATCGGTATTGTAAAATAGTGAGACATTTTCCTTCTTTTTACGTAAAAAATTGAACATAATTATGCTGTTTGTATACTATAAACGATGAAAAGTACAAAATATTTTTTGAGATTAATATTTTTTTTGTACCTTTGCATGCCATTACAAATTTTAGGCGTTCACCACCGCCTGATATTTAGTTAATTATTAAAACATAACATTGCAATGAAGAAAGATATCCATCCTACCAACTATCGCGAGGTTGCGTTCAAGGACATGTCAAACGAAGAGGTGTTCATCACCCGCTCTACTGTTAACTCAAAAGAGACTATCGAAATCGATGGTGTAACTTACCCTCTGGTAAAGCTTGAGATCACTAGCTCATCTCACCCTTTCTTTACAGGTAAGCAAAAGCTCGTCGATACAGCAGGTCGCG